>JAHIZN010000432.1 GCA_018814245.1 bacterium | reverse complement strand
TTGTCGCATAGTTATTATGTATGGACAGAGCCTGCGGATAAGGGATAAGGGATAAGGGATAAGGGATAAGGGATAAGGGATAAGGGATAAGGGATAAGGGATAAGGGATAAGGGATAAGGGATAAGGGATGAGGGATGAGGGATGAGGGATGAGGGATAAGGGATGAGGGATAAGGGATGAGGGATAAGGGATAAGGGATAAGGGATAAGGGATGAGGGATACAAGGACAATAAAGAATAGTATGCAGATGACATAGATGCTGCAGATTTGGGTGGTGTTTGAATTAGGTTAAATATTAGTTGTGTTGATAATCAGAGGCAGGGACAAGGTGGTAGTACCCCTATCACCCTGCAGCTACGATGTGATCGATTGTTGTGTGTGGGAATCTTTGTAGCTGCGACCCTTGTGGTCGCTTATTGGTGGGGCAGAGAGACAGGGGAGGCAGCACTTCTGGCTCTGTCCATACATAATTAACTATGCGACAATTAACAGTTGACACGACAATAGCTCGCAGATGACACAGATGCTGCAGATTTGCACAGATAAAGGGAAAATCCAGGAAATTCGTTTAATCTGCGTTATCTGCGTGCTATTCCATTAATTATCACATGAATGAGGGCAGAACTATGATATTAATAATCGACAATTACGACTCTTTTACCTATAATCTGGTACAATACCTTGGTGAGATAGTGGGGACAGCACCCATGGAATTACTTGTCAAGCGAAACGATAAGATTTCACTCGATGAGATTAGAGATATGCAGGGAGTAGATGCCATTATTATCTCACCAGGGCCGCGTACCCCAAAAGAGGCAGGAATATCTGTTGATGTGATTAAAGAATTTGCCGGCAGGATTCCTATTCTTGGTGTATGCCTTGGACATCAAAGCATAGGCTATGCCTTTGGCGGTAAGATTATACGGGCAAAACAACTGATGCACGGCAAAACATCCCTCATCTACCATGATGGTCAAAAAATCTATGAGAAAATTGAAAACCCATTTGTGGCAACAAGATACCATTCATTGGTCATTGATAGGGTTACCATGCCTGAATGCCTTTCCATAACTGCCTGGACAGAGGATGGGGAGATAATGGGGGTAAGGCATAGGGAATATGCCGTAGAGGGCGTCCAATTTCATCCTGAATCCATCTTGACTGAGGCAGGCAGGAAGCTGCTGTGTAACTTTATAAAGGACATAGTGCTGCGTCACGCTTAAATGTTAGGATATAATAACTTCAATTTCCTCCGAGCATCGCTGGAATATTGTCATTCCTGCCCCTGCATTCACAGGGGTAAACTCCTACAGGAATCTTATCTTTGTGCCTCCATAGTAACCATTAATTTTTCAAAAAACTTGGAACTCGAGTATCAGGAATTAATGTTATAGTGTGCTCGCTTGTTCAAGTTTTTGAAAGATGAGGAATGTTCACCGCTCTCTCAGTCAATCCATTACTTTTGTATGCAATTTCTCCTTGACTTCCCCTTTGTTTTTTGTTATTATTTATTATCATGGAAACAACAGAATTCCCCTGTAATATTTTGAATAACCTTAAACTGGCACGATTTGAATTTACCCTTGCAGCTGGCGAGGATTTACGACTGCCGCTGTATCTGTGTTCAACCCTGCGGGGTGGTTTTGGTACTGCCTTCAAAAGGGTGGTGTGTGCCTTAAAAGACAGATCATGCCATGAATGTATCCTGAAAGAAAAATGTGTTTATTCATATGTATTTGAAACCCCGCCCCCTGCCAATACTACTGTAATGCGTAAATATGAATCATCGCCGCACCCCTTTGTCATAGAGCCGCCACAGGAAAGTCATCAGGGATATAACACCGGGGATACCATTACCTTTAATCTTATTCTTGTCGGAAAGGCAATAGACTATCTCCCTTACTTCATTTACACCTTCGAGGAATTTGGAAGGATAGGCATTGGAAAGGGCAGGGGCAGTTTTGAGCTGCAGGATGTCAGCTGTGAGGGGAAAAGCATCTACAATTCCAAGGGTAAAATCCTGCACTCAGTTGAGCCTTCAACCCTGAATCTCAAGTCAGAGATTGTAAACTTGAATACCCATGACCCGCAATCCCTGACCCTCAATTTCTTAACCCCTTGCCGCGTCATCTACAATGGATACCTGACCAAGGATTTGGAATTTCATATACTTGTAAGAAACCTGCTCCGTCGGATAGCCCTTCTCTCATATTTCCACTGCAACTGCGATACATCACAGATAGATTTCAGAGGGATTATAGAGCAGGCAGAGCAGATAAAGGTAGAGTCATACGATCGTGCGACGCTACGATGGTATGACTGGGAGAGATATTCTGCCAGACAGGATACACGCATGAAGATGGGTGGCTTTGTCGGTAAAATAACCTTTGAGGGAGATATAGAACCATTCATGCCATTGATACGGGCTGGAGAGGTTCTGCATGTGGGCAAGGGGACGAGCTTTGGATTGGGAAGGTATGGGATAATGGCTTAAGGCACAGAAAAACCATACTTTTTCATTCAAAATTGATTGAATGGTTACAAAAAATGTAACTATTCAGGCATACAGAATTCAGGAGTCAGAATACAGAATGAAGACGGCGACCACAAGGGTCGCAGCTACAAGTTTCCCACAAATAGCTGTAGCTGCAGGGCTTGTCCCTGCCGTAACCATTCCTATGCCTAAATAGTTACAAAAAACTTGAACATCAAGTAAAAGGGGCAGGAATTGTTTAAGCCAAACTTTAGATATACAAATAAAATAGTTCGGTTACTTACCAGAATTTCTGCGGCAAGAGAAATGATACTTAATTCACCTTTAATTCCCAAATGGGAAGTAGCCTTAAGGCGCGAAGCGATAATCCACAGTGCCCATTCATCTACGAGCATTGAAGGAAACAGGTTGTCTCTGGAACAGGTAAGTGACTTATCTCAGGGAAGAGAGGTGATGGCTACCCGAAAAGATAAACAGGAGGTATTGAATTATCTGAATGTCCTTGAAAATATTGAAAATCTGACCAAAGGTAGTTCTATAGTGGAGAAAGATATTCTAAGTATCCACCGTATGGTAACAAAAGATACCTTGGATAATCCTGATGACTGTGGAGCTTATCGTAATCGTTATGTCGTAGTAGCAAATAGATTTACTGGCGAGGTATTTTTCAGACCTCCTCAAAATGAAGATGTGCCCATCTTGATAAAAGATTTGGTTGCATGGATAACATCAGATGAAGCAAAAGAGCTTGACCCTATTATTGAAGCAGGAATAGCCCATTATGAATTTGTCAGGATCCATCCTTTTGTTGACGGAAACGGCAGAACTACAAGGGTTCTGGCAGCTTTGATTCTTTATCTGCGAGGTTTTGATACTAAACAATTCTTTTGCCTTGACGATTACTATGACTCTGATAGACTATCTTATTATAAGGCATTGCAAGGCGTTAATCAAGAAACATTGGATTTGACTAACTGGTTGGAATATTTTGTAGAAGGGATAAATGTAAGTATTGAGGCAGTTAAAGAAAGAGTAGTAAGGCTTAGTAGCGAAAGATTAAGAAAAGCAAAAAGAGGACAGATTGCTTTAACTGAAAGACAGATGAGGATTGTGGAAGTTATTAATCAAAATGGTAAGATAACAGGGGGTGAGATAGCAAAGATGTTTAATATTACCAGACAGGCTGCTTTGAAAGAAATAGGAAAATTGGTAAAATTAGAGGTTGTTTTGCTGAAAGGAGAAAAGAGAGGGGCTCATTATGTTATACCATAGAAACAGTTGTCATATTGGTTGTCATATTGGTTGTCATAAATTCAATAATTGAATTTATGACATTTGTGTTATTTTACGCAGGCTAAAGCTTGTGGCTATCATCAATAACTGAGGGATTACAAGGCAGCTGACATTCTTCTTGACTTTGGCACGAGAATACAGTATAGTGATTCATGCCATTTGCCGTAGGGGCATGCCCCCGTGCCTGCCCTCTGTCTCTTGTGGATTTCAGATAATGACAGTGTGAGGATATATACCCTGTGTGCAAGGTGCGAAATGGAAGTGATGTAAAATGGCTGTTCAAACATTAGACCCTGTTCAGATCAGGAAAATCGGATTTAAGGCTTTAGGTGAAACTTTGGGACATGTAGATATGGTTCGTTTTCTTCATTTCTTTGAGACTGGGATAGGAGATTACACTAAGGAAAGAAAAAAATGGTTAGGGGATCCCTCTGTTCAGGAGATAATGCGAAAATCGCGAAAATCGGGGATGGGTTCACATTCTCCATCTTAGTGCGAAAGTATGACTTGATGAAAAAAGGATTGCGACTGGTTGTAGGGGCAATTCATGAATTGCCCCTACCTGTATGGGAAAAGAATTGCGATCATACCTACACAGAGGGCAACCACAGGGGGTTTGCCCCTACATGAAAAAAGGATTGCGACAGGAAAATTCAGACAGGATAAGAAATTTATCCTGTTTATCCTGTCAAAAATATTAAAAAGATAGACCCGATGAAAGGGGAGTTCGTATTTTCCCCTAACACTCGATGTTCAAGTTTTTTCTCGATACATGATTACTGAGCCTGTCAAAGTAGGGCTTGCCTTTATGTCTCAACCAAGAGGCGACCACAAGGAGGTAGCACCTCTGGCAGGTCGCAAGCTACAAGGAACTAACCGCAAGAGGTAACTACAATGTAGCTGCAGGGCTTGTCCCTGCTTATTTGAATTATTCCGGGACACCACCTGTTGCAAAAACTTGAACATTGAGTAACAGGGAAGAATTTCAAGAGACATCGTTGCAAAAAAAAGGAGGAAATTATGTCTTTACTTTTACAAAAAGTAGACAACAAGGCTTTTGACTTGCCTCTGGGGGAATGTGCCACAGGATTAGCCCCTGGGTTAATTGTAAGCATGGATAATGTCATGGACAAGAAGGTTGAAATAGCTTGGGACGCAGAGATTGAAAGACGGGTAATGGAAATTAAAAGCGGCAAGGCGAAAGGAAGACCTGCAGAGGATATACTTGCAGAGATACAAGTCAAGTATTTATGAAATGTATTATTGTTCACAGTGAAGCAGAATTGGAATTGTGGCAAGCGGTAGAAAGATTAACCGTTGGAAAAATAGACCTGCTGAAAAAAAGGATCGTGACAGATTCTTACGCAAAGACGCGGAGAATGCAGAGAAGGAAGAATCGTGGGAAAGTATGACTTGATGAAAAATTGCGGCATACCGGATATTTCTGCAGTATCTGTGGTATCTGCGAGAAACAACATGATGTCGATTTTCTTTCTAAATTGGCAAGATGCTGATTGACTTTTCTTTGGATATGGGTGTATAATAATGTTGCGGATGAAGTCGATGCTATGCTACGGCGAGCAAGTTTGCCTTTGTTTGCACGACTTATTTGTAGTGATGAGGTAAAAATATGGAAGGATTTAACGAGAGAGAATATCAGACAATAATATTGGGGGCAATGTTGCATGATGTGGGGAAACTACTACAGAGAGGAAGTTTTGGTTCACTTAATACAAAAGGGAAACATCCACAAGTTTCATCTTATTTTGTCAATAGCTTTAAGGATTTCTTCTCAAAATTTGTAGATTTTGATTTACTTCAAACTATTGTCCAAAGACATCATGAAGATCCACGCTTAGGTGAAGATTTAATTTGCCAGAATGCCCCTGATGGATACAAGGCATTAAGCTATATGGTCAGCAGGGCTGATAATTATTCATCATCAGAGAGGGGTGAAAAGGCAGAAGTGTATCAGGATTTTAAGTCAGTTCCTCTGGTATCTATATTTAGCCGTATTAAACTTGATAAGGCATTACCCGCATAACTCAAATATCGTGCAAAATATTTGATCCCTGAAGGTAACTACTCAGCTACTGTGATTTTTTAGTGGATTATTAGCCAGCAGCTATTGCAACGAGAAGAGAAAGATCCACAAAGGGTGTAAATCTTAAGAGATGAACCCTTGTCAACGGCTCTTCTTGTTTGCAATTACTCCTGT
>JAHIZN010000431.1 GCA_018814245.1 bacterium | reverse complement strand
TCCAGCAGATGAGTGGGATAGACTGCACCACTATTGTATCTATCAAGAAGACTTTTTGGAGAATATTCTGGCTTTGTCTATAGGGTATATTTATGAAATATGGCATGATAAAACCAGATTTCATGAAATTCTAAATAGCGTCCTTAATTTAGTAGAAAATGTTCTTGATCGCAATGTCTCTTTTATCCCGGATGTAATTAAAGAATTGCCAGCAGTGGTAAGAGAAGACATCTGGATAGCTGTATATAACAGCATATATGATAGCTATGCTGCTGAGAAGGCAAGTAAGCTGGCTTATGAGTTAAGCATAACTATTCGAAATAAATTTAAGCATATATTCAAGACTGAGCGTGATGAGGGTATTATAAAAATGAGGGTAGCAGGAGCAAGCTTTGAAGCGGCTGGTCAAGAATATGGGCTTAGTCGTGAAAGGATACGGCAGATTGAACGAAAGATGCTTAGGAGATTCAACCACTTTTTATCGAGAACAAAACCTCATTATATTTTGCAGACCTTTACACAAAACAATATTCTGTTATCGGTTGATGATATACAAGGTCATCTTGGTGAATTATCCGGGATTTTTATATACTTCCTTAAACAATGTAACAGTAAGGCTGTATTGTGTAGCAATGAGCTGAATGGCTTTATTATTGGAGATAGTTCGTGGTATATACAGTTAATTGAATACATAGACACATTGCCGGACATGTTTGAGGCTTCAGATTTGGAATTGTATGTTTCAAGTTTTATGGCAGAGTCTAAAATAAAGGTTGATAGTAATCTGGTTTATAAGCTAATTTTGGTTAAATATAATTCAACAGGCAGTTTTTTCTCCAAAAAGAAATTAAATAAAGCCAATATATATATGGCGGTCTTAAAAAAATATTATCCCAATGGCATCAAGTTGTTTGATGATTTTGAGATGATGCGGTTCAGGAATTATGCTAAAGACTTGTTTGGCAATGTTGAACTTCCGGAAAACGATAGAACTATTTGTGCAAGAATAGCTGAGTTGACGGTACTTTGTGGCAGAGGTAAATACATACTACCTGACCAAATCAGGCTTGATGAGGAATTGCTTAATAATATTCATCAATTTATAACAGATAGTGATAGAAATATCATTATGTTTAGTGAGTTGTTTGAGCGGTTTAAATCTGAGTTGATTGATAAAACCAGCATAAATAACCGCTTTTATTTGCAAGGAGTCTTGAGATACAAGTATGAAAATAAGTTTTTCTTTACAAAGGATACCTTAATAAAGGACATAAACAGCGAGCAAGGCATAACGCTTTCAATTGCAATTGAAGCGTTTATTAAGGAGCAAGGACGAATTGTCACCAAGGACGAGATACGAGAAGAGTTTTCCTGATGTTGGTACAAAGTGGACGCCGTTTTTGCTTGTTTCTATCATCAAGTATTTTTGCAAGCGGTTAAAAATCATCAACACCACAACAGATTATCGATATTTGAATGAGATTATAGTGGACAGCAGCTTAACTATTACCAATTATGATGAGTTGCTGCACTATGCTCTATCACACGAGGCGAAACACACTTCATTTAAGAGCCTGGACGAGATAAGGAGATTTCTTTTAGAGCAAGAGCTAATAGCAAACAATATCCCCCAATCGCTTTTTGATAATGGATATGTTGTGGTTGAAGAATACGGCGGCATCCGATTGAGGTAACTATTCAGGCTATGCTTAAGATGTGTAAGAAAGGGGAAATGGAGAGAAAAATAATAACAACTGAGAAACAAATAGAAACTTGTTAGCCAGTAGCAAGTGCAACAGGAGGAGGTAGCACCTCTGGCAGAGAAAGAACCACAAAGGGTGTAAATATCGGGGGTGTCTCTCTTTTCTCCATTATCCCCCTATCTCTCTATTCTCTATCTCCCCATCTCCCAAGAATTGCGAGTAGTAACTAAGGTAATTGCAAATGAGAAGAGTTTGACAAGGGGTTGTATCTTAAGGAGTTACACCCTTTGTGATTCTTTCTCTTCTGTAAAATAAGATTGACACGATATAGGTCGCTATCCCCAATTATTAGTTGATGTTCTGACAGCAATAGTGTTGCACTTGCTTGTGGCATGTGCGAACTTGGAGAAACATATATAATGCCTTATTATTTTATAAAACATATCCAATTTTGCAGACAGTGTCTGCAAAATTGAGTTTGGTCTCATTATGTAGAATTAATGTAACTACTCACCGCCTCTTTTTTTCACGCAAAGAACGCAAAGATTTCACGCAAAGAATCGCAAAGGATTATAAATTATTTACAATCCTATAGAATTTCATCTTTCAATTTATACGATAT
>JAHIZN010000065.1 GCA_018814245.1 bacterium | reverse complement strand
AATAATAATATAATCAAGGGCTTGAAAATGAACGGAAGATTACAATGCCATCATTCCCAAGTGGATAAGTTGTATTATCCCCACATCTCTCTAATTCCTATATCTCCTTATCCCCTTTTCTTACACTACCTGAACGGTTACAAAATGAGAATTGCTGCCTCTACAGAAAATATTGTTGACTTTCTAAAAAAATTAGTGTATCATATACAGCATGATGAAAGACCTAATCTTACGAGTAAATACCTTAATTGAAGCACTGCCGTATATCAAGGAATTTTATGGAAAAACCCTTGTAATAAAGTATGGTGGGGCAGCACAGATGTCTGAGTCATTGAAACATTCGTTTGCTCAGGACATTGCTTTATTAAAGTTCGTAGGCATGAAACCAGTTGTGGTTCATGGCGGCGGTCCTGAGATTACCCATATTATGAAAAAAATGGGTAAGTCCTCAGAATTTGTTGACGGTAAACGAGTTACAGATGATGAGACCATGGAGATTGTAGAAATGGTCCTTAGTGGGAAGATAAACAAGGAGATTGTTGCCTTGATCAATCACCATGGCGGACAGGCTGTTGGTTTGAGTGGTACAGACGGGACATTGATTGAGGCAAGAAAACTTCATGAAGACCTGGGATTAGTAGGAGAGGTTCAGGCTATAAATCCGCAAATAATTAATACCTTAGACGAAGCAGGATTTATCCCGGTGATTGCCCCGGTTGGCATAGGAGAGGATAATAAAAAATATAATATTAATGCCGACACCTCAGCCGCAGCCATTGCAATTGCCTTAAAGGCGTGTAAGATTATTTTTCTTACAGATACACCAGGAATATTAAGAAACTATGAGGATACCAACTCACTAATATCTACTGTGCATGTTAATGAAATAGATGATCTCATTAAGGATGGGGTGGTAAAGGGCGGGATGATCCCCAAGCTGACTGCGGTCAAAGAGGCAGTGTTATCAGGTGTCTCCAAGGTCCATATCATTGATGGCAGATTGCCTCATGCCCTTCTCCTGGAGCTTTTTACAGATGCAGGCATTGGTACAGAGGTGGTGGCGTGAATACAAAATCCGGAGAGGGCAGACACGCAGGTCTGCCCCTACAAGCCCTACAAGGATGCAGACATTGATACAGAGGTGATGGCGTGAATACAAAGATAATGGAAGACTATAAACGATATGTTGTTTCCACATATAATAGATTCCCTGTTGTCATGGTAAAGGGACAGGGCTGCTTAGTCTGGGATCTTGAGGGCAAGGAATACCTTGATCTTGTCGCTGGTGTAGCGGTTAATTCGCTTGGGCATGCTCATCCGTGCGTGGTAGATGCCTTGAATAGCCAGGCACCTGAGCTAATCCATACCTCTAACCTCTATTATACTATCCCTCAAGTAGAACTGGCAAAAAAGATTTCAAATGCCTCGTTTGGCGGTAAGGTATTTTTTGCCAATAGCGGGGCAGAGGCAAATGAGGCGGCTATAAAGCTGGCTCGAAGGTTTGGAAAGGCAAACAGAGGCAGCACCTCTGGCAATGGAAGATATGAAATCATTACCATGACTAACTCTTTTCACGGCAGGACAATGGCTACCCTGACCGCAACCGGTCAGGAAAAGATCCAAAAGGATTTTGACCCCTTGGTTCCGGGGTTCAGATATGTTGAATTTAATAACATATCAGCCGTAGAAGAGGCGATCAATGAAAATACCTGTGCTGTTTTGGTAGAACCCATACAGGGTGAGGGTGGGGTAAACATTCCAGCAGATGATTATCTTCAGGAATTGCGAAAACTCTGTGATACACATCATCTTTTGCTCATGCTTGATGAGGTACAAACAGGCATTGCCAGAACAGGGTTGATGTTTGCCTATCAGCATTATAATATTGTTCCGGATGTCATGACCTTAGCAAAAGGGCTTGGCGGCGGACTGCCGATTGGTGCTATGGTTGTGTCTGAAAAAATGGCAGACATGCTTCCACCCGGAAGTCATGCCTCAACCTTTGGGGCAACGCCGCTTGTGTGCTCTGCTGCTATAGCTGTTATTGATTATATCCTTGAACGCAATATTTGCAGCCATGTTCAACAAATGGGTGAATATTTTATTGCCAAACTTCAGGGATTATCTTTGAAATATCCAGCAGCTATTCAGAATATCAGGGGTAAGGGGCTGATGATTGGCATGGCTCTGAAGATAAACGGAACAGATGTGGTAAATGAATGCCTGTCAAATGGTCTGTTGATTAACTGTACGGCTGGTGATGTGTTGAGATTTTTGCCGCCATTGATTATTACCAGAGAGGAAATAGATAGGGCTGTGGATATTCTTGATGGTGTGCTGAAAAAAAATTAAAAATTATGAATTATGAATTATGAATTATGAATTAAAAATGAGAGAAGAGATTCGCTATTCAAAAATTCGCCTTGATTTTATGGTTGGAGTTCAGGCTTTAGCCTTTCATTACTGACGGCTGAAGATTACACATTATTGTAGGAGGCTGCTCATGCATAGCAAAGACATGATTTCTATGTTTGACATTGATGCAAATGCTGTCTGGAAGATATTTAAGATAACAGATTCCCTTATCCAGAAAAGATTAGCTATGGAGGATTATACCCCACTAAAGGGTAAATCTGTTGCCTTGATCTTTCAAAAGCCTTCAACCCGCACAAGGGTTTCCTTTGAGGTAGGGATATGGCAATTGGGTGGAAATCCAATTTATTTATCTCCAGAAGAGGTTGGGCTTGGAACAAGGGAGTCGGTTGCCGATATTGCAAGGGTGCTTTCCAGATATGCCTCAGCCATTGTTGCTAGAACATTTTCCCATGAAGATATGGAGACATTGGCAAAATTTGCTTCTGTACCTGTAATCTCAGGGCTTTCAGACATGTTTCATCCCTGCCAGATATTGGCTGATATATATACTGTCTGGAAACACAAGGGCTCAATCGTGGATGTAAACCTTGCTTATATTGGGGATGGAAGCAATAATGTCAGCCATAGCCTGATAGTGGGTTGTGCAATTATGGGGATGAATATCTCTGTAGCTACACCCTCAGATTATCCACCTAATCAGGCTATCCTTGAGAAGGCAAGGGATATTGCCTTAAAAACAGGGAGCAAGATAGAGATATTTGAGGAACCGTCTCAGGCTGCTCTTGGTGCAGATGTACTTTATACCGATGTCTGGACAAGCATGGGACAAGAAGAAGAGACAGAACAAAGAAGGAAAATTTTCAAGGAGTATCAGATCAATAATACCTTGATAGAAATGGCTAATAAAGACTGTCTTATTATGCACTGCCTGCCAGCTCATCGAGGGGAAGAGATAACTAATGAGGCTATTGAGGGTCCCGGCTCCATTGTCTTTGAACAGGCTGAAAACAGGCTTCATGTCCAGAAAGGCATTTTGGTGTTTTTGATGTGCTGAGGGTAATTGCTCAATAACTTGTGGATTTTGCAAGCTGCGAAGAAAAATTTGTTCACCGCAGAGACGCAGAGTTCGCTGAGAATCATTGAAGGAAAAAGAGCTGTGCGATTACTTCCACAATTGCGAGCGAAAAAGAGAAAGAACCACAAAGGGTAACCGTTCAGGTAGTGTAAGAAAAGGAGATGTGGGAGATTATGGAGGAGATAAGGAGATATAGGGATTAGAAAAATATGAGGATAATACAACTTGTCCCCTTAGGAATGATAACCCTGTAATCTTCCCTTCGATTTTAAGGCATTGATTATATTATTATCCCCATATCTCATGTCATATCTCCATATCCCCCTT
>JAHIZN010000430.1 GCA_018814245.1 bacterium | reverse complement strand
GTATTCCAAGAAAATGCACTCCATATAACCCTTGAGAAGATATTTTGAGATTATTCCTAACTCTTTGGTAGGGTAAATGTTACAGCTTACTGAGGGTTGCTGTCCTTATGTCGGAGTTTCAGTGAGATTTCTGAATTTTTTTTTCGACAGGCTGTAACCGTTCAGGTTAGTGTAAGAAAAGGGGATAAGGAGATATAGGAATTAGAGAGATATGGAGATAATACAACTTATCCCATGGGGAATGATAGCATTGTAATCTTCCGTTCATTTTCAAGTCCTTGATTATATTATTATTATCCCCATATCTCTCTCTTATTATCTCCTTATCCCCTTACACTTTTGATCAAAATCCTATTTTGGCTGACATCTGATGCTGAGTTTCCAGCCTTCCGAGGGCGAGGGCATAATCTATTTGTGTCTTCCTGAATTTATACCCAATACCAGCACAAAGCCTTTGCCCATAGTTTAATCTTTCTGCATCCAATCCACTCTCTCGTGCCTCAAGATACCAACGGTTAATCCCGCCCCTGATAGAGATGTTTTTCAGGACATCTATTTCAACCCCGGATGAGAGGCTCATTGTCCGACCCTTTTCTTGAGACAGGGTAAGGTTGAGTCTTCCCATTTGCTTATTTTTCCACAAAATATTACCAGTCATCCCCAATTCACCAGAAAGCATACCATCATCAATATGACCGGAATCCCATTTCTTTCCAAGATTATTTCGTACAACCATGCCTGCCTTTACCCCTTCAAGTATCCCTAAGATAGCCCTTTCTTTTCGATAGAATATGGCTGAGATATCTGCTAATAACCCAATATCCACCCCTATCCCACTGGCAGAGTGATTATCCATATTGTGGGTAATAATCTTCAGATTGCTGCCCACACAGAAAAGTCCCGGCAAAATCTCATTGCCATAGGCAATGATTATCGCCCTTTCTGCATCATCAAAACTTCCTTGAGGTATTGGAAACCCTCCCTGTGAACTTGGCTGCCACCTTTCTATTCCACCTACGGTCATACTGATTAAGCCAATACCCATTCCTTCACGATTTTTCTTTAAGATATTGACTGAAGAGGTGTATCCAAGATAATAATATTTTCTTCCTATCTCTTCATTACTGCCAAAGGCAGAGCTGATGTCAATCCCTCTTTTCCCTTTCTCTTCAGACATCAGACCAAGCCCGGCTGGATTCCAATAGGCGGCATCCCCATCCTCAGCAAGTGCCACAAACGCCCCACCCATAGCCATGGCTCTTGCACCAACACCAGCCTTTAAGAAGGCATAGGCATCTCCGCCACCTTTACCAGCAAAGCTATTTGTGACTGTACTCAAGACTATCAACCAAGCCATAAAGATCAAACGATTAAACATATCATCTACCTCCTCGTATAATTATGAATTGTAACCATCAAGATGAATCGTGGTGACGCAATTTCTAATTGCACAGGTCGACAGGCTGTTACGGAATGGGTTGAAGTGTCATTTCGAACTAATGTGAGGAATCTTAACTCATTGATTCTCAAAAGGATAAGATTTCTCGGAGTACCTCGAAATGACAAAAAGACATATTCCGTAACAGCCTGTCGAAATTTTGTGTCTCTATTACTACTGTCAGTCAACTCTCAAGTGTCGGATAGTTAGTACCTTACTCGTGAAATTCTTGCTTTTTGTGCAAGAAAATTTACAATATTATCGCTAATTATATGTTACGCAATGGGTTAGATGTGTGGGATTTTACTTTGTGGCGTTTCACTTCGTGGTATTTCACATCTTTCGTAATTTACTTTTCTCATCCCCTTATCTCTCCTTTTCTCATATCCCCACATCTCCTTTGGTTTCGGCTTGTCTGAGTTAGGATGTAGGGACAAAACCTGCCACCTGTCTTGAGTTGCTGTAGGGGTAATTCATAAACTGCCCCTACAGTCGTGTCAACTCTCAATTGTCGGATAGTTTAATATGTATGTAGGGACAGGGTTTATCTCTGTCCGTTGCCTGATTGGCTGCTCAAACAACGGACACCCACAATGGGATGTCCCTACAACGGT
Source organism: bacterium (assembly GCA_018814245.1). GTDB lineage: Bacteria > UBA9089 > CG2-30-40-21 > CG2-30-40-21 > CG2-30-40-21 > CG2-30-40-21. Next base: position 3,005 of record JAHIZN010000430.1, on the reverse strand, counting down.
TATGCGTCAAATTAAAGTTGACACGACACTACTCACAGTCGGTTCGGACATGTACAGGCAGGGAGGTGCTTTCCTTTTGTACCGCACATGCCAGTAGCAAGTGCAACACTATTTCTGTTAGATTATCAACTGATAATTGGGGATAGTGACCTATATCATGTCAATCTCATTTACAGAGGGAAAGAACCACAAAGGGTGTAACCCCTTAAGATGCAACTTCTTGTCAATAGTTCTTCTCATTTGCAATTATCTTATTATCGCTCGCAATTATTTCTCTTAAGTGTTTACACCCTTTGTGGTTCTTCTCCTTTCTGTTGCACTTGCTACTGGCTAATAAAACAACAATAAAGGAAAAAACGGAGTATCCCTATGGATGTCTATAACCTCTTATGTGCCCTACCCTCTTTTGTGGCAACGACAGCCAATCTTTTTCTGGCAATATTTGTCTATCAAAGAAATAAAAAAGCACGGGTTAATCAAATATTTGCCATATTGAGTTTTTGTCTGGCAAGCTGGAACTTTGGCGTTCTTAGTTGGTATCTTCCTTTGCCTGAATATACTGTTGAATTTTTGAGCAGAGTTTTCAGGACAGGTCTTATCTTTGTACCACCAACAGCCCTGCACTTTAGTTTTATCATGAGCAGTAATCTTGAGAAAAAAAGGAATCAGCAGGGGCTTTTAATGTCCTATATCCTTGCTGCATTGTTTTCATTTTTTAACTGGACACCATACTTTGTTACTGGACTTAAACAAACCCTATGGGGATATTCTCCTGTAGCAGGTTGGGGATATTATCCATTTGTAGCTAATTTTGCATTCTTTATAAGCTGGGGACTATTTGCACTCTACAAGAAATATCAGACCACAACATCCCCATTGTTAGTAAATCGAATCAGGTATCTTTTTGCCGGAGCATTTATGGCTGTGCTTCTCGGTTCTATTAATTTTCTGACAATATTGGGCATAGAAATTTACCCAATTGGAAACATGGCTAATGTCTTTTATGCCGGCATAGTTGCCTATGCCATTGGCAAATATCATCTTTTGGATATAGAGGTAATTATTGAAAAAGGTATTGTCTATGCTACCCTTACCCTTTTTATCTCAGGCATTTATGGAATAATTGTCGGGCTTACACAATGGTTATTCTCAAATACCTTTGCCTTTACCTCACTACTTGGAAATGTCTTGGCTGCCATGATTATTGCCATAAGCTTTCATCCCTTAAGGTTGCTGGCAGATAAACTAACAGACAAACTCTTTTTTAAGAAGGATTACGAACCGGCAAAGGTACTTAGGGATTTTAGCATTGCCTTGAATTCTACTATCGGATTGGATAATATTCTTAAAGTAACACTTGAAACTATCTTAGATAGGTTATCTGTTGACAGTGGATTAGTAATGCTTCAAGATAAGGACGAAACATTCAGTGTCAGGGTTTCAAGAGGAATGGAAAGAGAGGTTATAGACAAAATAAGTTTTACCCCTGATGATTATCTGATAAAACGATCATCCATGTCGTCAAGTATATATCTTAAAGAAGAGACGAATTCAGTAATTCGGGATGCGCGAATAGATGGAGAAATGATTCGTATAAGTGACAAAAAACTGGAAGAATTAGGTGGAAATGTAGCTATCCCTCTTCTTCGTAAGAATGAACTCATGGGTATTATTATTCTGGGCAAAAAGCTTTCTGGTGATATATTTACCTATCAGGATATAGAAATTTTGACAACTATAGCCAGTGAGGCAGATATTGCTATTGAGAATGCCAAACTTTATGAAAAGATAATGGATATACAGCACGATATCTATCAAGCAGATAAATTAAGTACGCTGGGCGCCATGGCATCTGAATTGGTACATGAGCTAAAGAATCCCCTGACCTCAATAAGTACCTTTGTTCAATTAATTAATTATGATTTTGGAAATAAGGAATTTCAGGAAAAATTCTCTAAAATTGTACCAAAGGAGATTGACAGATTAAGTAATATTCTGCAAAAGTTTTCTGAGTCATCAAGGGCATCTGAACCTGTTTTTTCTGTAATAGACATTAGTGATATTATTGAGGATATTCTTATGTTAAAGGGTGGAGATTTCTCCAGATTTGGAGTTAATATAGATAGAAAGTATAATGAAAATATCCCTAAAATCCATGGGGATGAAGGGCAATTAAAGCAGGTCTTTATGAATCTGATTATTAATGCCCTTGAATCTATGCCGCAGGGCGGAAAGCTAAGTGTGTCCATTCATGTTAACGACAAATGGCTAAAGGTATCGTTTAAGGATACTGGATACGGTATCCCGGAGGAAAAAATACCTAATATCTTTAAGCCATTTTTTACCACAAAGTCGAGTGGAACAGGATTGGGATTGGCAATTAGTGCCAGGATCATAAAGGAACACTATGGGGAGATAGCGGTTGATAGTGTAGAGGTACGAGACAAAGACACAACGACACAAATCAAGAATCATGAGACAGAGGTATTTACTCTGTCAGAGACAATAGGTGTTTCATCTGAAGGACACGGAACAACTTTTACTATTAAACTCCCGTTGAATGGGCGGAACAATATTGCTTAACGCATACATTTGTCCACTGTTGCGTATATATTGGAGATTCTTATAGCTGCTTGACTCTTGTGATCGCTTGTGTGTCAGCAGGGACAAGCCCTGCAGTTACAATTGCAACTATATGCATCTGTGCCTGTAGCTGCGACCCTTGTGATCGCTTGTGTGTCAGGCAGGGACAAGCCCTGCAGCTACAAATGCAATTATATGCATCTGTGCCTGTAGCTGTAACTCTTGTGGTCGCTTGCGTGTCAGCAGGGACAAGCCTTGCAGCTACAATTGCAATTATATGCATTTGTGCCTGTAGCTGTAACTCTTGTGGTCGCTTGCGTGTCAGCAGGGACAAGTCCTGCAGTTACAATTTGCAACTATATGCATCTGTGCCTGTAGCTGTAACTCTTGTGGTCGCTTGCGTGTCAGCAGGGACAAGCCTT
>JAHIZN010000064.1 GCA_018814245.1 bacterium | reverse complement strand
CACAAAGGGTGTAAATATCATAAGCATTCAGCTATCAGTTGTCAGCAGTCAGTTAAGAGCAGAAAACAGGCTAAATGTAATCGCAAATTTTAATTTGTGTCTGTGTGTGTTAGCTGATAGCTGATAGCTGACGGCTAAACGCTTATTTACACCCTTTGTGGTTCTTTCTCTCGTAATCGCTTACCTATTGTTAATTGTGGCTTGTAAAATCCACAGGTTATTGAGCAATTACAAATGGAGGATGAAATGGAATTTGACAAAATCTTACTTAGCCATGGCTCTGGTGGAAGGCTCAGTCAACATCTGATTCAGGATGTATTCCTGAAAGAGCTGGGTAATGAAATATTGGATGAGTTAAATGACAGTGCTGTGATTAGTGTAGTTAACGGCAAGTTGGCTTATACCACAGATTCCTATGTGGTTTCACCCATATTCTTTCCTGGCGGGGATATAGGCAGGCTTGCGGTTTGCGGCACGGTTAATGATCTCTCCATGAGCGGAGCAAAACCACTATATCTGTCAGCAGGCTTTATTATCGAAGAAGGCTTGGGGATAGATAAATTAAGGGCTATCTCAAGATCTATGAAACAGGCTGCAGATGAGGCAGGGGTTAAAATAGTCTGCGGCGATACAAAGGTTGTGGGCAGGGGCATGGCTGATGAGGTATTTATTACCACCTCAGGGATTGGGTTACTCCCTGATGGGATTGACATCTCACCACGCAGGATATGTCCGGGTGATAGCGTTATCATCAGCGGCACCATTGGTGATCATGGAATAGCCATACTAAGCCAGCGGGAAGGGCTTGGATTTAGCTCAAGTCTTATATCAGATACAGCCCCTTTGAATCATCTTGTTGCCTCTATGCTGGATGAGGCTGGCAATGATATTCATGCCATGCGCGACCCAACCCGTGGCGGATTGGCAACAACCCTGAATGAGTTTGCAGACAGGAGCGGTTTTTTGATAAGAGTATATGAGGACAAGATTTCTATTCAGGATAATGTCAGGGGTGTTTGTGAATTACTTGGACTTGATCCGCTTTATATTGCCAATGAGGGCAAATTAGTAGCAATTGTCAGAAATGAGGCAAAGGACAAGGTTCTTAGCTGCATGAGGAAGCACCCACTTGGCACAAATGCCGAAATTATTGGTGAGGTTGTCGAAAAATCAGAGGGTATGGTCTGTTTGGTTACACGCATTGGTGGTACAAGGATAGTTGATATGCTCACTGGAGAGCAATTGCCGAGGATATGCTGAGCTGCTGATTACTTTGTAATAGATCGGTAAATTGGAAGAAAAAGAATGATTATGACCATATACCTAAATGGTAAGTATATTCAACAAGAGCAGGCAAGATGTGTTGTATCCTTTACCGGTGGGGTATTTGAAACCATGCGGGCATATGGCGGCAAGATATTCAGGCTTTCTGAGCATATCAAAAGGCTCTTTATGTCTGCAAAATTTCTTGGGATGAGCATTTCGTATGCAAGTGAAGAACTCGAAGAAATATGCTGCCATGTGCTTGAACATGCAGGACATAAGGATGCACAGGTTAGAATAAGCATCACCAACAAAGATTTGCTGATAATTGTTAAGCAGTTTTCACAAATATCCTGTAGAGATGATGTAACAATTATTACCTCATCCCTCACCAAACAACCACCCCTGCCGCAGGCAAAATCATCAGATTTTCTGTTAGGTGTTATTGCGAGGGCAGAGTCTTATTCATATGACCCATTTGAGATTGTGTTTCTGAACCGTCATGGCTTCGTGACTGAGGGTACGGTCAGTAATATCTTTATGGTCAGGGATGGGGTGGTTATTACCCCGCCTGCATATCTTGGATTATTGAATGGAATTACACGGCAGTGCATACTTGAGGTAGCCAGACAAACAGGAATGGAAACCATGCAGGTGCCATTTGCAAGGTATGATCTGTTTACAGCAGATGAGGTTTTTCTTACCAATTCCTGCATAGAAATATTGCCAGTGTCTGTTGTAGATGGAAGAATGGTTGGAAATGGAAAAGAAGTCAGCACTCCTTCTTGCCTTAGCGTCTGCCCCTCCTTGAAAAGGAATGGAGTTATAACTATGGTGTTGCAGGAAGGGTACAAGAAAATGGTGGATGGAATATGAAGGAAATGAACTGGAGGTAAATACTATGTTAAAAACAATTATTATTAGTGTCGTGTCAACTGTTAATTGTCGCATAGTTAATTATGTATGAACAGAGCCTGCCCCCCTGCATTCGCAGGGGCAGGCTCTGCGAATGCAGGGGGTGACAGAGGTGCTGTCTCCCCTGTCTCTGCCACCAATAAGCGACCACAAGAGGAGAGCATCTTTGGCAGGTCGCAGCTACAAAGATTCGACCTGTGCGGTTGTTGCATTAAGCCGCAGAAGCATAACAATAGCACGCAAATACAGAGGAAGAGTCACAAAGGGTGTGAATCATAAGAGACTCTGTCCCTTGTCAGGCTTTTCTTATTTGCAATTACTCCTGTTTCGCT
>JAHIZN010000429.1 GCA_018814245.1 bacterium | reverse complement strand
TGATAAACTGCACCTTCGTATTGTATTCTCCACGGTCTTGCCATAATAGTTCCTATAATAACACATCATTCTTATTCTGTCAAGTTAATTCTGCTTTCGAGGTCTGACCCCAATTCACTTTTGACCCCAATTCACTTTTATTGCAGTCGTTCATATATTTCCTGATTCATAACCTCACATCCAAACGCTTGTTAAGATTGTCTGGGGTAAACATGGCTTACAGATATTTACAGTATTTGTAAGCATTCAGCCATCATCAAACATCTTTTTGGTAACTCCTATTTTTGAAGTTTATCCTTAGCAGCTTCAAGCTCTGCGATATAATCCCTTTCTATGGATGACAACTCATCATCCGTAAGCTGTTTATATTTTTCATATTCAATTTGCGCTTTTTGGTTCGCAATCTCACGAGAAATCCTTCCTGCATCCTTTAAAATATCACTTCTTGACATTTTTAGGAAACTATCGAGTGTTTCAAGCCAATCCTTCATATACATCACAATTCTTCGACGAGCTTGCAATTCTGCAATATCAAGAAATGAAGACACAAGAAGGTTCAATGCCTCCAATTCTTCTTGATTCAAGTAGTTTTTTGCAATTGTTGTATCAGATTTCTTAGGCTTTTTGCCTGATACAACAGTCATTCCCATATTAGGTTTTGTTGCATCTGCTCTTAACATGATAATTTCGGAAGCAGTATGCCCGTGAGCCGCCCAATGCATTTTATTTTGCACCATTTCAAAGAAATATTCAGGCATCTCTTTAGGTGAATAATCAACACTGGTTGAGAAAATATCAAGCACTTTACGCCAGAATACCTTTTCAGATGAACGAATGTCTCTAATCCGTTCCAATAATTCGTCAAAGTAATTGCCCCCGCCTGCTTTCTTCAGCAGTTCATCATTCATTGTAAAACCTTTAATGATATATTCGTTTAATCTTTTGGTTGCCCATATTCTAAATTGTGTTCCACGCAATGATTTCACACGATAGCCAACCGAAATTATTACATCAAGATTGAAAAAATCAACATCGTATATTTTTCCATCACTCGCAGTTGTTGCAAAATTTGCAACAACTGAATTTTTCTCTAATTCACTTTCTTCAAAAATATTTTTTATATGCCTTGAAATTACAGACTTATCCCTTTGAAAAAGTTCTGATATTTGCATAAGTGATAGCCACACGGTACTACCATCAATACGAACATCAATTTTTGTTTCTCCCTCTTGAGTTTGATATATTATTATTTCGGATTTATTTTTCATTATATAGTTTCCTACATTTCATCATTGCTAACAAGCTCTTTTAATATCATGGCAACAGAGGCCTCTTTTTCCCAATGGCTCATATTGCTTATGTGCTATCCGATAAGTAACTTGACATGTTACTCCTTCCCTTTCTGTACCTTCTGACTCCTGAATTCTGTATTCTTTCCCTTTATATCCCTTCCAATATCTCATCCTTCTTAAACACAGCAAAGGGATGCTCCTGTCCCTGACCGCTTTCATATCCAAATAATTCCAGGGCATCGCTTGCCATCTTTTTTGTAAGCAGGTGTAAGGGTATGCCTGTTGGACAGGCATTATCACATGCCCTGCAATCAGTGCACCTTCCAAAGACATGCATCATTCTCACAGTAGAAAAGAGCTTATTTTCAGCACCATTCACCCTTTCGTTCAGATACTTTGGAAGGCTTCTGTTGACAAAACAATCAGGGCAATAGCAAACAGGGCATACATGGCGACAGGCATAACACCTGATACACCTCTCAAACTCCTTGTCCCAGAATCTCTCCCTTTCCTTGGAGGTGAGTTTTTCAAACCTATCCATTGTCATGGGTATTGCCGTATCTGTATCATTCTCTCTTGCAATAGGGTAGACACAGAGGTCTACCCCTACACCGGAAAACAAGGCGGGTTCAGAAAGGGCGGGTTTAGAACCCGCCCCTACAGCCTTATCACAACCAGCACACCTCTCATCTATCTGCTCAACGCCTCTTTTTCCCACAACCCCAACACATGCCGCATCAATGATTACTACGCTTTCTTCTGGTATCTGGTGTTCCTTGATTAATTCATGGATAGACTTGCGGTCGCAAGCCTTAGCCACAATCCCTACCTTGAGCTTTTTATGTATCGGCAGATACACAGCAAGATTATTTGTGCAATATTTGTTGAAGATTAGCGTATCCACATCCTCAGAATTGCTTATGAACACAGGTCTTGCGTGAAAGGCATCGTAGCCTTCAGCATATCCAATAATAATGTCAACCTTGTTTGCGGCTAATAAATTTCTGGCTGTTTCCTGTAATGTTTTATTCATTTTCCTTCCAATCCCTCACATCCTCAACTATTTTTCTTACCACCTCAGCAAACCTTCTCCCCTCTGAGGCAGAAACCCAGGTTGCCTGAAACCTTCTCTCATCTATTCCGGAAAATTCCAAGAGCCTCTTTAAGACAGCATGCCTTCTTCGCCAGTAATAATTTCCCTCGCTATAATGGCAATCCCCTGGATGACACCCTGAGACCAAAACCCCATCCGCCCCCTTATGAAATGCCTCCATAATCAGCACTGGATCCATCCTGCCTGTGCATGGAATGCGTATAATCTTAATGTTTGCCGGATAGATTATTCGGCTCAAGCCCGTTAAATCAGCACCAGCATAACTGCACCAATTGCATAAAAATCCTATGATATTAACATCTTTTTCCATATCTTATCCTTTTTTCCCAATTGATTCTAAGGTAGAAACCCATTTATTGAAATGTGGACATCTTTCCTTGATAGCGATTAATCCAATTCGCTTTGCAATGATTGATCCATAACTCACCTTTCCATAGGTAGGAATTAATCTCTTAATGCGTGCCGAAGGATGAGTTGCTTCTCCATCGTTAATCTCTTCTGGTGAACTGCAACTTTTTCCAATCTGCATAAGCTCTTTTTTTTCTTCGTTTTTTAGCTCTGGAAAGGCATCAATTAAATATTCTGGTAAAGTAAAAAGGTATGCCTCAAACTCATGAAGAACAAAAAATGGTATAAACCTCTCCTGAGCAATATCCATGGCAAATTGTTCTTCCAAATAGGAGACGCGATCAAAACAGTTATTCCCATGGATAGCATTCTTGCTGGGAAAATCAGAAGGCAACTTATAATAATCTATCATGGTAGTAACTGCAACAACAGTACTATCGCCCAGTAATCTATAAATAGTCCCTCTTATTTTGTTATATTTAGATGTCCCTCCCTTAAAATTTTTCCCCGTCTCTATACCCTTTGTAGTAATTATTATGGCGTTTAAATAAACATCATAATTAAATAAATATGGATTCATCACATCTCGCAAAAAGGTTTCTTCTGTCGGTCCTTCTACAAGAACATGCACAAATTTCATCTAGGCCTCCCGCCAATAATGTTTTTTTGCCATAACTCACCAAGGCTATATTCATCCATCCAACCCGCAATTTCCTCTGCCGATAGATGCTTAAAGGTAGATTGCCCATCAATCCTGTCAACAACAATCACATCCTCAGGCGTGAATTGATCAACGAGTGTTACTGATTGAGTTGATACTATCACCTGTGTTCTTTTTGAAGCAGAACGCAAGAGTTCTGCTAATATTGCTATAGCATAGGGATGTAACCCAAGTTCTGGCTCATCCAACAGGATTGTTTCAGGTAATTCTGGCTGAAGCAATAGTGTTGCCAGACAGATAAATCGTAAGGTGCCATCAGACAATGAATGGGCATCAAAGTAAGAATCAGAACCTCTCTCTTTCCATTCGAGCCTAATCTTATTTTCATTAAGCTGTGTTGGTTCCAAGATAAAATCATCAAAAAATGGGGCTGCCAACCTTATTGCATCGACAATATTATTGTAATACTCACCCTTTGTCTTCTTAAGCAAATAAAGATAAGCAGCAAGGTTGGAGGCATCGGTTCTTAAAGATCGGTTATCTCCAATATCTCCTGTTTTCTTGACCATGGCACTATCACTGGTGTCATGAAAATGATAGATCTGCCAGCTGGTTATAAATTTCAGGACATCAGCAGCAATCCTTTTAGTATCAGCTTCCTCCATTTTAAGGATACAAGATGGACAATACCGATTCACTATTAATAATGATTCTCTATGCCCACCATGTCCAAGCATTTTCCAGTTTGATGGAGTATCGCATCCATCACGGAAACAAACCGTTTCTTCAGAAAATACAAACACATCCCCTGCACCAGGGATAAGGCTTAATTTGTATCCATCGCTGCCAAACAATAGTTCCAGCTTAATCTCTGCTGTAACCTTCTGTCCAAAATGTAAAAAAGAATCTACCCCTCCAGCCTTGCCAACCGTCAATTGAAGATTTCCAGATACAATGTTATACAATAAATCAAACAGCATCACAAAGTTAGATTTGCCTGCACCATTAGCACCAATTAGAATATTCAGTGGTTTTAGCTGAAAGTTACTAAGTTCTCTAATTGATTTATAACCCTTTACGGTAATACTATTTAATTGTGCCATATGCTTTCCTCACCAAACTTATAAAATAATCGTAATTGCTCAGGTATTCAGAATTCAGTAGGGGCAGACCTGTGTGTCTGCCCTGTGATAAGTCTGCCCTGATAAGCTACGAGCAGGTGTCTTATTCTGAATTCTGATTCCTTAATTTTTAATTCATAATTTTTAATTCCTTACCACCTCTATCTCCCCCATCAGCTGCCTGTCTGTAAACCCTTTCAGCTCTATTGCCTTGCAATAGCATCCAGCCACACAGACACCACACCCCTTGCAGACACTCACCAGTACCTTAGCCACATTCCTTATCTCACCCCTTCTTACCTCTTTATCCTCCATCTCAATGGCACTGTATGGACAGGCATGATAGCACCTCTGGCATCCGCTGCAAAGCAGGGGAGTAACCTCAGAGATCATGGGTTCAATCTCAAGTCTTTCTTGAGATAGTAATGCCCCAACCTTAGATGCTGTGGCAGAGGCTTGGGCAACAGTATCAGGAATATCCTTTGGTCCCTGACAACATCCGGCAAGGAAAACACCAGCGATTGCTGTCTCAACCGGTGCCAGCTTTGGGTGAAGCTCTGTATAAAAGCCATTCTGGTCATAGCTTATGTGAAATAGCTGTGCCAGATTTTGAGCATCTTTCTTTGGCTCAAGTCCGGTTGCTAAAACCACCATGTCTGCATCTATCTCTACCTGTTTGCCAGCCAGCGTATCCACGCCCTTGACCAGCAGCTTTTCTCTTTTTTCATATATCCTTGAGACCCTTCCCCTTAAATAGGCAGCCCCATACTCGGTTTGAACCCTCTGGACAAACTCCTCATATCCCTTGCCAGCAGCTCTTATATCCATATAAAATACAATAACCCTGCTATTTGGATAATGTTCTTTCAGGAGCAATGCCTGTTTTGCCGTATACATACAGCATACCCTTGAACAGTATGGCTTTCCCTTAGAATCATCCCTGGAGCCAATACACTGTATAAATACAATTGTTTCAGGCTCTTTTCCATCAGACGGTCTTTTTATGTGACCCCCGGTTGGTCCGCCTGAACTTATCATCCTTTCAAGCTGCAGCCCGGTAATTACATCCTTAAACTCACCATAACCATATTCCCCATAACTGCTATGATCATAGGTGTCAAATCCAGTGGCAATGACTATTGCCCCAAACCTTTCAGTGATAATCTCATCACTTTCAGTATAATCAATTGCACCAGCAGGGCATACCTTTTCGCAGACCTTGCATTTACCAGTAGCAAAATATGTGCATGAATTTTTATCTATAACTGGAATGTTTGGAACAGCCTGAGGAAACGGGGTGTATATCGCCTTTCTTACGGCTGTATTTGCATTAAACTCTGACAATGCCTTTTTAGATGGACATTTTTCTGTACATACCCCACAGCCTATACATTTTTCCATACTTACAAATCGTGCCTTTCTTCTAATCTGAACCTCAAAATTTCCCACATATCCATTTACCTTGACAACCTCAGCGTATGTTTGCAGGGTAATATTTTTATGTTGTGCCACAGCTACCATCTTTGGTGTTAATATGCACGCAGAGCAATCCATGGTAGGAAATGTCTTATCCAATTGAGCCATTCTGCCGCCAATAGACGGCTCTTTTTCCACAAGCATAACCTTGTATCCATTTGCAGCAATATCCAAGGCAGCCTGAATCCCGGCAATCCCACCGCCAATAACCAATGCCCTTTTTTCTATTTCAGCATACATCTTTGACAATGGCTCACTTCGTCTAACCTTTGCCACAGCCATCTCAACAAGCTTTATGGCTTTATCTGTTGCGGCCTCCTTATTATCGCTATGAACCCATGAAACATGCTCCCTGAGATTTGCAATCTCAAGCATGTATGGATTTAACCCTGCCCGCTCAACAGCTGCCCTGAATGTATTCTCATGCATTCGCGGGGAGCATGATCCAACAACAACACGATCCAATGCCTGCTCTTTTATAGCATTTATAATAAGATTCTGCCCCGGCTCTGAACACATATATTTGTAATCCATGGAAACACTTACACCGGGCAGTTTTTGTGCAGACTCAACTACCTTTTCAATGGCAACCACACCTGCAATATTAGAGCCGCAATGACATATAAAAACACCTATTCTGGACATATTATAACCTCTTTGGAACTGTTCAGGTATTTTAGAATACAGAATTCAGGAGTCAGAAGTCAGAATGAGAACACCTGCTATGATAGTTTTCGCAGGAGATATGGGGATATTGAGAGAGAGATAATGGGATTTATAGGCTTCCTCTGGAGCTATTCTGAATTCTGATTCCTGAATTCTGTATACCTGAGTAGTTACCATGATTTTTATATATGCAATCCATTAATTAAGTTGACACATAACGCCTTTTCGGACAGAGCCTGCCGATACCAACAACTGTCACTCCTGCGAATGCAGGAGTCTGGGAGGACAAACCCTGTCCCTACAACTGTTATGTCAAGTCAAGTTATTTATCGGATTGCATATAAATAACCGTTATACTCTTACCGGTAAGTGTAAATCAACACCACCTATTTTAAGCAGTTGTAAGTAAATATGTGAGAAATCAGTATCACCTAACGCCTTACTAACAAAAAGTATTTTAATATCACGCAAGTTTTCATTTTCGTCTCATCCTCACTTATTTTAATGCTATGTGCTTTTTGTGCTTTGAATCGTAGATTCTTATACAAATAAATGCAACAGCACCAACAATAGAAATCGTACTAAAAAGTATAATTGCTTCCATTATTGTTAATCCTCCTTTCCTAAATAAAATCCAACCAATGCCGTGATTAAAGTCGCCATGCTCCCTGATATTAGTACGGCTAACTCAGGAACATCTTCAAAACCTAAAATACTACTCAAAACTACACCTGCAAAAACAAGTTTTGAGACATCTAATAAATAATCGCCTACCTTACCCCTCATTTGCTTGCCTTCTCTTGAAAAACTTGAACATCAAGTTAAACCAATTTTCATTGGTTACAATAACCCCTTTGCCTTCAACAACCCCTTTGGTGAGACAAAATGCTTGTGCAGCATCAAATCACGATACCCATACCCCAATCCCAATCCAATCAATTGCGTAAAGTATAAAATAGGAATGCTGAAATCCAGCCTCATCTCCGCTTGCCTTGCATCTAAATTAGAGTGGCAGAGCGGGCAGGCAGTTATGATGCAATCAGCTCCTGCATCCCTTGCGTCTTTCAGTATCTTCTGGCTCAAGGTCAGGACAATATCCTTCTTTGTCAATGAAAACGCTGCACCGCAGCACTCTGTTTTATAAGCCCATTTTATTGCTTCTGCACCAAGGTTTGAAACCAGATTATCCAGAAATTGTGGGTCTTCTATCCGATCATAATCACAAACCTCTTTTGGTCGGGTAAGCAAACAGCCATAGTATGAAGCCACCCTCAACCCTTTCAGCTCTTTTTTTGGCTTCAAATCACCGTATTTTTCTATTACCTGCCAGAGATGCAAAATATCTACCATGCCCTTGTATTCTTCTCCAAGAACCTCGGTTACGGCTGTCTTTAGTTGTGCATCCTTTTTCAGGCTGATATCAGCCAATTTAAGCCGGGAAAAGCAGGCAGAGCAGGGTGCAGTAACCGGCAAGTGTTGCTTTTCTGGCCAGAGCAGGTTCTTTATGGGTAAAACAATAGAGGCAAGCTCATCCGTAATATGGGCAGTGGTTGCCCCACAGCAGAGCCAATCAGGGATCTCTACAAGCTCAATCTCCAGATCCTTGCAGATAAGTTTGGTTGAAATATCGTATTCCCTGGCTGTTGATGAAAGTGAACAGCCGGGAAAATATGCTGTTTTGTACATAAGTCAGGTTATCCTTGTAAGTTAGAAATAAGGCTGAAGGCTAACATTTGCTCTATCAGCGAACTTAAAATACCAGAAGTTTTGGTAATGAGTCAGTGATTGGTCAGGACTCAAAACTTCTTTCTTTTGATCCAATAATTGGGCTTTCTCTTCAAATGGGCAACAGCGATAATAACTATTTTGTCACTATCAATGCCGTAAATGATACCGTAGGGAAATCGATTGATAAGACAACGCCTCACACCCATCTCTATCTGTTCAAACAATTCTGGGAAAGAAGCAATAAGCCTCACCGATTGATCAAACTCATCAAGAAATTCATATCCAAGCCCAACTACCTGTTCCTCGTACCATGAAAAGGCATCATCAAGCTCTATCTGTGCTAAAGGCAAGAGGGATATCTTCATGGTCTTTTATATCTGGACATTACCTCTTCATAAGGGATTGACTTAATATCTCCCTTTTTATAGGTGTCCCACCGGCTTAATGCCTCTTGTGTCCAGACTCTATCAATATCGGGATCGGCGGGTAGGACATCTCGAATTACAATATCTACGATTCGCACCCTTTCTATTGGCGGAAGTTTTTTAATTTCACGAACCAATTCTAATGACATTGTCATTTTCTCCTCGTATAATTAATGTTCTAACTAATAGATTACTCCTTTAGTCTCTTAAATATCCCCCCCGAACCCTTGACCACATGTGGAAAAAGGGCAAGCTTTCCCTTCAAAAACATCCTTATCCCCAGCAGCACATCCTTAAACAGGTGCATACTCAGCAAATTATAAGCACCAAGTAATCCTACCTCATACACCCTGCCGGTAAACTTTAACGAGCTTAAAAATATTGAATTAAGCAAGGGAGTGTCTTTATCAGGCAGCTTGCATTTTTGGGATTGCATAATAATCCTTATTGTATCCATAATCCTTGCCAGATCAATCTCTCTTGGGCATCTTGTTGTACAGGTCTGGCATGAGGCGCAAAGCCATGGGGTTTTGGAATTCATAACCTCATCAGTCATCCCAAGTTGAATCATGCGGACAATTTGATTTGGCAGATAATCCATCTCGTAGCCAATGGGGCAGCCGGCAGAGCATTTTCCACATTGATAGCAGGTTAATATCTTTTGATTGCTTAATATTTCAACCTTTTTTCGAAATTCAGATTCAAAGTGTTCTTTTTTCAGGACAATTCTCATTACTGCCTCACAGTGTTAAGTATCAAGCTATCAACAAAAACCATAGTTAAGTATATAACATAATCTGCCTTTTTGTCAACATTTTTTTTTAGTAATCCGATAGAAAAGATGGTTGACTGTTTTGACTGTTTAAGGTATAATGTTATCTGATGATAATATAGGAATAATATTATTGGTAGCTGCAGGATTTGACCCTGTCTGACACACAAGAGGCAACCACAAGGGTTGCAGCTACAAGAATCCAATGTGCAAACATGTGTCAATGTAACTGCAAGGCTTGACCCTGTCTGACACGCAAAAGGCAACCACAAGGGTTGCAGCTACAAGAATCCAATGTGCAAACATGTGCCAATGTAGCTGCAGGGCTTGACCCTGCCTGACACGCAAGAGGCAACCACAAGGGTTGCAGCTACAAGAATCCAATACGCAAACATGTGCCAATGTAGCTGCAGGGCTTGACCCTGCCTGTTAATATATTAGGAATAAGAAAAATGAGTATCAAAATACGGATTGACAAAATGATTTATGGTGATAGAGCACTTGGCAGATATGAAGGCAGGGTTGTCTTTGTTAATGCTGGAATTGAGGGGGAACTAGTCGATGTAATGATTGTTGAAGAGAAAAAGGACTACCTTGTTGGGAATATCTTAAACATACAGGAAGCATCACCACAAAGGGTATCGCCAATCTGTAAATATGCACAGCTTTGCGGCGGATGCCAGTGGCAGCATGTTGACTATTTGGCTCAGCTAAGATTTAAGGAGCAGGTTATTCAGGAGCAGTTGGCAAGGATTGGCAAGTTTAAGCAACCCCATATTATGCCTATCATTGGCATGGAACACCCGTGGGGATACCGAAGTCGAAGCCAATTTATCCTTAAAACCGTACCTGATGGCTTTGCTATGGGATTTTATCAGGCAGGAACAAGGAATGTTGTTGATATAGATTATTGCCATCTCATATCGAAAGAAATGAATGAGGGGTATGCAACCGTAAGAAAGGTAGTTGCAGAAAAACTTAGTAAATTCCATGCGTATTGTGCTGTGGAGATAAAAGCATTTGAAGACGGGGTAATCATCTTTTTTATAACCTCACCCAAATTTCACCTTAATCTTGATGATGTCTCATTCTCGCTCAAGCAATTTCCTGTGATTAATGGTATGCACCAATTAGTGGTCAATAAAAACCATTTGCCTGTCTTAAAAACTTACTTTGGTTCAACAATATCCACCTATTCTATTGAAGGGCTTACCTTTCATGTGCAACCAGGCTCATTCTTTCAGGTAAACATTAGTCAGGCACAAAAATTATTTTCTCAAGCCTTTCGTTTGCTTTCACCACAAAAAGATTTTTCAGTACTTGATGGACATTGTGGGGTAGGGGTATTAAGCCTGCTTGCTGCCAGAGAAGTAAGAAATGTGGTCGGGGTTGATGTAGCTGCATCTTCTATTATTGATGCGAATGAGAATGCCCGGATTAATAACATGAAAAATGTCCATTTTATACAGAATACACTAACACAGGCAATTGATGGGCTAAGAAAATCTGCTGTTATTGGAGCAGGTATTTCTTCCCGATTTGAT
This sequence comes from bacterium, assembly GCA_018814245.1. GTDB lineage: Bacteria > UBA9089 > CG2-30-40-21 > CG2-30-40-21 > CG2-30-40-21 > CG2-30-40-21. The sequence goes on along the minus strand of JAHIZN010000429.1, from coordinate 4,813 downwards.
TCAGTTATCCTTAATCCACCTCGCGACGGTATCACAGAGAAGCGTGTCATGGACTTTCTACTTGAGACAAAGCCTGCAAGAATTGTTTATATTTCATGCAATCCCACAACCCTTGCCCGGGACATAAGAGTTCTTTGTCAGGATAATTATTCTCTTGTCCTGGTTCAGCCTGTGGATATGTTTCCCCAAACCTATCATGTGGAGAGTATCGCTTTATTGGAGAGATTGTAATATTTCACTACAGAAACGCAGAGAATAAAAACTAATCAAATCACAGAAAAGATAATTGGTAAGGCAAGTTGATTTGCCAGTAGTTTGCAATGTCAATTTCAATGTTTCTACCTTAAGGGATGGAATCAATCGCATGTCCAGCAAACTTTAAGTTTTGCTCTGTGTCTCTGCGCCTCTGCGGTTAGCTGAACTGTTACGAAAATTGTAGTTGACACAAGGCTGAATAAATGGTATTATAATAAAATTGAAAATTGAAAATTGAAAATTGAAATACAGGAGGTTTCTCTTGAAGTATACAGGTGCACAAATATTAATTGAGGCTTTAATAAAGGAAGGGGCAGACACTATCTTTGGGTATCCCGGAGGGGTATTGTTGCCTATTTTTGATGTTCTGTATGATGCCAAGATAAACTTTATCTTAGTTAGACATGAACAAGGGGCGGCTCATGCGGCTGATGGGTACAGCCGTTCTACAAACAAGGTTGGGGTATGTATGGCTACTTCTGGACCTGGAGCAACAAATCTGGTTACAGGAATTGCCACAGCTTATATGGATTCTATACCAATGGTTGTCATTACCGGACAGGTGCCAACCACAATGATTGGGAATGATGCCTTTCAAGAGGCAGATATTATCGGTATTACCCGACCAATTGTCAAGCATAGCTACTTGCTCAAGAATGTTGCTGATATAGCAAGGGTTGTTAAAGAGGCTTTCTGGATTGCCAAAACCGGCAGGCCTGGTCCTGTACTCATAGACATACCCAAGGATATAAGTACAGCAACCATGACTAACCCTAAATACCCTCAAAGTGTTGATATTCGAAGCTATAATCCAACCTGTCTGGGGCATCCAATGCAGATAAAAAAGGCAGTTAGTGCCATTGCTTCCAGCAAAAAGCCTGTTATCTATTCCGGGGGCGGGATAATGTCGTCCGGAGCTGCCGAGGAGCTTCAAAAGTTTGTAGATATTACTGGTATCCCGGTAACATCTACCTTGCTTGGGCTTGGTGGTTTTCCCGGGACACACCCATTATTCCTTGGTATGCTTGGTATGCATGGAACAAAGTATGCAAATTATGCCATTAGTAATGCGGATCTGGTTATTGCTGTTGGTTCAAGATTTGATGACAGGGTGACTGGAAAGGTAGATGAGTTTGCTCCGGCAGCTACCGTTATTCATATCGATATTGACCCATCATCTATCAGCAAGAATGTCCTTGTGCACATCCCTATTGTTGGGGATGCCAAACATATCTTGCAGCAAATAAATAAAGAGGCAATCCCTCCCAAGATTAATGATTGGACAGAGCAGATTGAACAATGGAAAAAAGATTATCCACTTGGATATAAAAAAGGCGGGAAATTAAAACCACAATTTGTGATAGAAAAGATATATGAGGTTACAGGCGGAAATGCGATTATCACTACAGAAGTTGGACAAAACCAGATGTGGGCAGCTCAGTATTATAAGTTTGAATACCCAAGGAGTTTTTTATCCTCCGGTGGATTGGGGACAATGGGGTATGGGTTTCCAGCAGCAATTGGTGCACAGGTTGCTAATCCTGATATGGTTGTTTTTGATATTGCCGGAGATGGCAGCTTTCAGATGAATATTCAGGAGCTGGCAACCGCGATCCAGTATAATTTACCGGTCAATGTGGCTATACTGAATAATCATAATCTGGGTATGGTCAGGCAATGGCAAGAGCTTTTCTTTAATAAAAGATATTCCTATACATCTATGGCTGTTCAGCCTGATTTTGTCAAGGTTGCTGAGGCGTATGGTGCGGAAGGGATTCGGGTTGAAACAGAGGAAGAGGTTGTGCCTGCCCTGAAAAGTGCGATTGATTCCAAAAAGCCGGTGGTACTTGATTTCTGGGTGGAAGAGGAAGAAAATGTGTTTCCAATGGTGCCGGCAGGGGCATCATTAACCCAGATGCTTGAGGGAATGGCGTGAGGGAGATAAAATTAAAAATTATGAATTAAAAATTAAAAATGAGGGAAGAGAAGAAGAATTATGAATTACCTTCCTCGCCCTTAATTTTTAATTCATAATTCATAATTTTTAATTCTCTTAGGGGGCATAATGAGACATACAATATCTGTATTGGTTGAAAATAGATTCGGGGTACTGGCGCGGGTAGCAGGACTATTCTCTGGTAGGGGATATAATATTGACAGCCTGTGCGTTGGTGAAACAGATGACCCGACAATATCCAGAATGACTATTGTTACCAATGGTGATAACAGAATTATTGAACAAATAGAAAAGCAGCTCAACAAACTTATTGATGTAATTAAGGTTATGGATGTGACCAAAGAGGATCATGTCGAAAGGGAGCTGGTTCTGATTAAGGTTGGGGCAGATGAGGCACAAAGAGCAAGGGTACTTGAGATAGTGGAGATATTTCGGGGTAAGATTATCGATGTTTCCCCAAAAACAATGACTGTGGAGATAACCGGCGATGAGGGCAAGATAAATGGGATTACCGAGATGCTTAAGCCATTTGGCATAAAGGAATTGGTGCGGACAGGCAAGGTGGCTGTGGTAAGAGGGGAGAAGTAAGCAATGAGTGATGTTCTAGTACGGATCAAACGAGCGGTTCTCGCTGGGCATTACTTCTTCAGCGAAAAGGCACGTATAGAAATGGAAGCAGACGGCATTACAGAACTCGATATAGCCGAGTCAATCCTCAATGCTGTCGCTATTTACAAGAAGATTCGCTCGCAAAGTCCGTTTCGCAAAGAGACAAGAGAATATCTTTATGTCATTCAGAGCACGAACTTGGATGGACTAACTATTTATTCCAAAGGTAAGCTCGTGCGTGAAGCAGGGGAAGAGACTTACTACTTCCTTATTTCTTCAAAGAAGACAATTTGATGGGAGATGAGAACAACAATGATACAAATTACAATTTGCCCGTCTTGCGGCAGCGACAAAATCAAAAAGGTGCAAAAGGACTGGACTGGTAAGTTCCGAGGCCAATTCTACATAGTTCCATCGTTAGAGTTCTACGAGTGCTCAGATTGCAGTGAGAGAATTTACGATCGGCAAGCCATGCGCAGAATTGAAACTCATTCTCCTGCTTTTGTCAGGAAGCACATAGAAACGAAAGTTTGCGTAATGGCTTACGCTTAAATTACGCAAAAACCAAAACAGTTTCGATAACTCTATTGGGCTCAAGCAATTAGAGAAAAAAATATTGACAATGGTATTATTTTATGTTATTATATGAATTATTGGACAGCATACAAGATAGCAACCAAGCCTAACAAAAGCAACCGAGAGTTAGTCAAGTAATCCTGCGGCTTAATACCACAACCGCACAGGTGGATAGTTTTTTATTAAAATTTTAAGGAGGTTGGAGCAATGGCAACGATTTATTATGAAGGTGATGCAGACCTTACCATATTGAAGGGTAAGAAGATAGCCATTATTGGCTATGGTGCTCAGGGACATGCTCAGGCACAAAACTTAAGGGATAGCGGGTGTGATGTTATTATCGCAGAATTAGAGGGCACACCAAATTATGAGATGGCAAAACAGGATGGTTTTAATCCTATTTCTGCACAAGAGGCAGCTACACAGGCTGATTATATCCAGATGCTTGTACCGGATCAGACACAGCAAAAGGTTTATGAATCAGCCATAAAACCAAACCTGAAGGCAGGCAAGGTGCTTGGTTTTTCACATGGATTCAATATCCACTTTGGACAGATTGTTCCACCGCCTGATGTTGATGTGGTGATGATTGCTCCCAAGGGACCTGGTAAGCTCGTCAGACGAGTTTATACTGAGGGTGGCGGCGTTCCATGCGTTGTGGCTGTATATCAGGATGCATCTGGTAATGCCATGGATCTTGCCCTGGCGTATGGCAAGGCGGTTGGCGGAACCAGAGCTGGTATCATTGAAACAACCTTTGAGGAGGAAACAGAAACCGACCTCTTTGGTGAGCAGGTTGTCTTGTGCGGCGGTGTTACAGAATTGATACGGGCAGGGTTTGACACCCTTGTAGATGCCGGGTATCAGCCGGAGATAGCTTATTTTGAGTGCTGCCATGAGTTGAAGTTGATCATAGACCTCATCTATGAAAAAGGTATCACTGGCATGAGACAGGCAATAAGCGATACAGCCAAGTATGGTGATGTTACCCGTGGAAGGTGTATTATCACTGATGAAACAAGGGAAACCATGCAAGATATTCTGGCAGATATTCAGACCGGTGAATTTGCTAAGGAATGGATACTTGAAAATCAGGCAAATCGGCCGGTTCTTAATGCCCTCATGAGAAATGATGCTGAACATTTGATAGAAGAGGTTGGCGAAGACCTAAGAAGCATGATGGGCTGGTTAAAAGAAGGGAAACACTAAGGATAATTGATTGACAGGGAGCGGGTTTAGAACTCGCTCCCGTCACGAATGATTGGGGTCAGACCTCTGTAGTGCACCCCATTTGTCAAGACAATTTTTATTAAATTTTACGAGAGAGGTCATTTCCCTCATGGTCGTATTTTTATGCAATTATTCTCAAATTCTGCCGGGCTCATATATCCAATAGCCGAATGAATGTACGAAGTA
>JAHIZN010000428.1 GCA_018814245.1 bacterium | reverse complement strand
TATTCCTGTTTCGCTGCAATTATTTTTCCTAAGTTTACACCCTTTGTGGTTCTTTCTCCGCCAGAGGTGCTACCTTTTCTCGTTGCAATAGCTGCTGACTAACGAGGCTTGATGCAATTATCCACAACCGCACAGGTGGAACCTTTTCAGTAATTGGCATATATCTGTGAAGGAAATATTGGCATCAGATGTCCTGCTTAGAATTTTTGCTGCCAGTTTTTCATATGTTCCCACTTTATCCTCTTATTTTATATAGCAATCAATTCGTGTCACTCAATGTTCAAGTTTTTTGACCTGTGCAGAAAACGGACACCCACAAGGAGAGAGCCCCTCTGGCAGGTTTATCCCTGTCCGTAACCACACATTTGTAGTAAATCACCATAATTGTAGGTTGAAACAGCCTAAACATGTGGTGATTACTGACTGCATAGATTGATAAAATCAATGTGTTGAGAAAAAACTACTTTTGCTAACCATCTTTTGAAAGGTTCGGCTTTCGGAGACGGTATGGATTGTATAATACGGAAAATTCCCTCGGTATTGGCGCAATCAGTCTCACGCATTTTCCCGTCTTCTGCCGGCAATTTCAACTGTCGACAGATTGTCGACGGTTCGAACCAGTCTTCTTCTTTCACTCGAATTTTCATTTTAAACCAATAATCGCGAGGATTTACACTATCAGTTAACGCTTCAACCACATCCACAACCGAAAACCACCACTCATTTTGATAAAGTGTAACTATTCAGGCAGCAAGAATACAGATACAGAGAAAGAACCACAAAGGGTGTAAATTCTAAGAAATAACCCATTATCAAGCTCTTCTCATTTGTGGTTACCTTATTATCGTTATTGCTGCCAATTATTTTCCCTAAGGAGTTACACCCTTTGTGGTTCTTTCCCTTGTAATCGTTCATCTATTGTTAATTGTGGCTTGCAAAATCCACAGGTTATTGAGCAATTACCAAACTTTCAACTTTTAAAGTAAACTCCAGTTCAGGATTTCCAATCCTTCAATATTCCTGAAATGGTCTTCATTATTGGTTACAAGAACAAGATTGTTTGACAGGGCAACGCCTGCAATAAGGATATCAATATCATCAATCGGTTTTCCTATTTTTCGTCTCTTAGCGTATAAATCCGATGAAATTATAACTGTCTCTTCGGTTAAAGGCAAAATGATATTATGCCTTGTAAACTCCAGGAACAAATTTAATTGTTTCAATGCGTCTCTGTGTTTTAAGCCACTAAGAATTTCGTAGTAGGTAATGATACTCAGATTTATCTTTTCGTGTTGGGCAAGATAGTTTTTGAAATTTAAGACAACATTATGTTGGTTTCTAAAGAACAGTGAGAGGATGTCTGTATCAATCAATATCGGCTTCATCGCTTCGTCTCCTTGCAAAAGCCTGACTTCTACGCTGTCTGGTTTCTTCTGAAAAATTATTAAATATATCTTCTGACATATCTTTCCAACAACCCGCAAATTGCATTATCTGGTCAATATTTACCTTGGATTTTTGCAAACCTACCCGGAAATAATGAATAAAATCATATACCTCTGCCAGTTTATGTTCTGGAATAAACTTAATCTCTTCCATTACTTTATCACGAATAACTAATCCTTCCATTTGAAACCACCACCATTTTTAAAGTTTATAAACCTTCTAACTGATTTAGTTAAAAAGCCCGAACAGCATGCACACCAAAGGTGCGGTACTCATCGTAGTAGTTCTGGAAGCCATTGAGGAAGTACTGGTACCACGCGAGGTTACTACTGTACTCGGTAGAACTCCAATAGTAGCCACTACCAAAACCGCTAACAACACTTCTTTGCTGATACAATAAATTTAACTCATATTCTGAAGGTAGATACCAGTCGCCATAGGTAACACCACCAACCGTTACTGAATAATCTGCACAAACCTTTGCGGCAAAAGTACTTGCAGTATTATCATTGGTTTGCATGGCTACAATAAGCATAGTGTTCATTGCTCCTGCTCATATACCATCTCCAGTTGTGTTGGTTACTCTGTATGTTCCGTTATACCACTGTATTCCTGTGTTTTGGTCGGCTGTAGCTGCTATTAAACCATGCTGTCCGCTTGTGAGTCAACCCAAAATACTTTACCGCCACCATAGGACTCGCCTATGTAATGAGTACCTTTCAAGGCATAGGTGGCTGTGCCTGCATTTATCGCATAGCTTGAGGTGCCGGCATAATTGGCAATGCTGGCATATGTAGCTGTCCCTGCCAGTCCTGCTTGATTTGCGTAAGTAGCTGTCCCTGCCTGACCTGCATAGGTGGCTGTTCCTGCCAACTCTGCCTGATTTGCATAAGTGGCTGTTCCCGACAGTCCTGCTTGACTTGCGTATGTTGCCAGACCTGCCTGACTTGCATAAGTGGCTGTGCCGGGTGAGTTCCCTGCGGTTTCGGCATAGGTAGCCGTGCCAGCATGATACGCATAGCTTGCCGTTCCTACCTCAAGCTGCTGTGGTGCCTTGCCTGTGAGTGTATCTGCATCCTGTGCCTTTGCAGCAATACTTGCTGTGCCTGCTTGCAGGGCGTAGGTGGCTGTCCCTGCTTGGCCTGCCATAAAACTGAATACAGTTGAAACAATGCGTTGGCGGGGTGAGAGTGTAGTACCTTCAACCACTAATTCCAAGTAAAGGTTATTCTTGTTGATAAAGTCAGCTGGGTTAAGGGGAGTTACTTCACCCAACAATATAGAAAACAGACCGCCATTACAACAAACATCTCTGCTCTCATTCCAGACAGAATTACCTGCCGTCTCTACATCAAATATCTTGAACATCACCGTATGTGTTCCCTCTACCGGACTCCCTGCATTAGTCAGCTTCCCCTGATAATTGATCAGACTGGGCACCACTGCATAGCTTGGCATTCCTAACGCCAACAGCACCATTGCCGCTAACCCTGCATACACCAAACACCTCTTCATCTCTTTCATCATCTTCAGATCTCCTTTGAATTTAAGCCATTAGCTTTTTATTGTAACTTGTAACTGCTGCTGTGTTACAAGTAAATGTTAGGTAACTGCTCAATAACCTGTGGTAGGGGAACGACAGATAACCACAAAGGGCACAAAGAAATCACAAAGAACGCAAAGCTTCTTTTCTTAGCGAACTTTGTGTATCCTTTGTGTACTTTGTGGTTAATCTGAAAAGAATAACTTCAATTTCCTCCGAGCATCGCTGGGATATTGTCATTCCTGCCCCTGCATTCACAGGAGTGACACATATTTGATCCCAAACCCTAATGATAACTGAGCAGCAGCACTCATTTAATCAAGAGAATCTTCTTGCTATCCTTGAAGGTATCTGTCTTTATCTGGATGATGTATACTCCGGACGCACATAAATCATTATCATCATTCTTACCATCCCAATCTATCCAGTATTGACCTTGAGATTTATTTTCATCTAATAGCGTTCTGACCAGCTCCCCTGCCAGATTATAAAGCTTTATGGTAACAGGACAAGCATTTTCTATCTTGTAATAGATGGATACCTTTTCACCCTCGGCTGGATGAAAGAGGTTATGATACGGGATGAAGTTATCTTTTGATTCGGGTGTAATGACCGTAGCTGTTCCCTTAACGCTCTCTGTCCCTTTATAAGCAGTAATCTCATACAGATATTGGGTCTTTGCCTTGAGTTGAAAGGTGTCTTGGTAAAATGTGGTGTTGCAAGGAAGCCATGAGGCTATGGCAATACCGTCTCTTGACAGGGAATAATACTGCTCATCTGTCAGGTCATTCCATGTCAATCTGACCATCGCCGATGATACAACCATAGCTTGCAGGGTAATACTCCCTGTCTGCTGGAGACCTGACACGGCAATATAATTTCCAGTTTCGCAGTAACCCCCACCCTCTGACTTGCCGCAGACAGGACTGCCCAGAGAGGAAACCATACCCCAACTTCCACCCCTTGCCTCACCACCAGTTATAACAAAGACATTCCAATCTATCTCATAGGCATAAGCCGAAAAGCCCAGAGATAATAACCATAAACCTGTCCATAATATTTTCTTCATTTTATATCCTCCATTATAGGGAATTGTCCCATCTTTTTAATTTAAAACTTTACGAACTTTCTACTTCTCAAACAGAATACTCATCTCTTGTAATACAGATTCTTCAATTTTATTTGCCGCTTCAATGGCCTCTCTGGCTTCATCTGCACCGATATTTTCAAAGGGCAAATCGTCTGGATAGCGTGCTGCAGTAATATATTCGTTTAGCAAACCACATTCTTCTTTTAGGTCTTCAAACCTTGGTTCAAAGTCCATACAAAAAGCTAATAAATCTTTCAGATCATGAATTTTTTTAATTTCCCACCCATTCCATATTAAAAATGCCTTCAAGTATTTTTCCGCACTCCCCTGACACAAAAAACATATTGTATGATACGGGGAATAATCCTCTTTCATTCCTGAATGAGCAAATAAGAGGTTTTCTTTGGCAAATTTTAACCAATCTTTAACCAATTGGATCTCTTGTTTATTCTTTTTTATATTCATAAAGCACCTTTCCATCCTTAAAGATGTGATATAAATAAAATGGATTTTTGGCTTGGAAATTCCATTCCACTTCTTCTGGTTTTCGAACAATTATATCCACAGGAAATCGTCGTCCCCAGAGGAGAGATTCTACTTTCCGCCTTATTATGCGACTGGACTCTTGACCATCTTTAATTATAAACAGATCCAGATCGCTATCCTGGTTAAAATTACCTCTGGCATACGAGCCAAAGAGAATGATTTTTTCTGGTTGGATCCCTTGAACAATCTTTTCCTTTACATAGTTTATTAATTCCGGCGTTATCTTTTCGGTATTTAATCTCTGGTCTTGCAACATTTTTATTTCCTCGCACATGCCACAAGCAAGTGCAACACTATTTCTGTTAGATTGTCAACTGATAATTGGGGATAGCGATCTATATCGTGTCAATCTCTTAGGAGATATGGAGATAATGAAAATAGGGAGATATGGAGATAATGAAATCAGGGAAAGAATCACAAAGGGTGTAACTCCTTAAGATACAACCCCTTGCCAAACTCTTCTCATTTACAATTACCTTAGTTACTACTCGCAATTCTTGGGAGATAGGGAGATAGAGAATAGAGAGATAGGGGGATAATGGAGAAAAGGGAAACACCCCTGATGTTTACACC
>JAHIZN010000427.1 GCA_018814245.1 bacterium | reverse complement strand
TGAGGTTAATCCCACCGCATAGTCAATTGTGCCGTTGTCATTATTAAATCGAGAAATGATCACATTGCCATCTTGCGGGAATGATCCTTGAGTAAGTCCAGTAACCTCCAATACATTCGGGTCAAAGGAAAGATACATGCCAACAGAATCAAAATCAGGAACATCTGACAGGTTTATTTGCACAGTAAATGCAGCTCCTGAAATAGCAGTTTTAATTTCAGGGAAGACTGCAAGTGTTGTGGAAAAAGTGCCAGCCTGTGTCAATGTGGCATGAACATAGGTAGTTGAATCGGCAGTAACCGTTGCTGTTTCATACCAGTCGTAATAGCCTGTCATAATTAGCTTAACCGTGTGTGTACCAATTGAGATATTAGTCAATGTCACCGGAGTAGTTCCTGCTGTTGTATCCGTGCCATCAAGGAAGATATTGGCACCTGATGGGAAGGAGGTAATGGAAAGAGAGCCGTATTGTGCAGGTGGGAGTGGGTTGCTCGGTCTAAACTTTTGGATGCGGTTGTTGAAAATATCAGCCACATAGACATTGCCGAATGAATCAACGGCTATTCCAGTAGGATAGGCAAACTGACCATCACCAGTTCCCTCACTTCCCCATGTGGTTATAAAGCTTCCACCTGAGTCAAACTTCTGGATGCGATGGTTCCTGCTATCAGTTACATAGACATTGTCGGATGAATCAACGGCTATTCCATAAGGCTTGTTAAATTGACCATCACCAGTTCCATTATTTCCCCATTTGGTTATAAAGCTTCCACTGGAGTTAAACTTCTGGATGCGGTTGTTGTAATAATCAGCCACATAGACATTGCCGAATGAATCAACGGCTACTTCAGCAGGACAGTCAAACTGACCATCACCAGTTCCATATTTTCCCCATTTGATTATAAAGTTTCCACTGGAGTCAAACTTCTGAATGCGGTTGTTGTCAATATCAGCTACATAGAGATTGTCGGATGAATCAACAATTACTCCACGAGGATAGTTAAATTGACCATCACCAGATCCAAAACATCCCCATTTGGTTGTAAAGCCTCCACTGGAGTCAAATTTCTGGATACGGTTATTGCCTGTATCAGCCACATAAACATTGCCGGATGAATCAACGGCTACTTCATCAGGATAGTGAAATTGACCATCATCAGTTCCATTGCTCCATTTGGTTATAAAATCTCCACTGGGGTTAAATTTCTGGATACGGTCGTTTTTAGTATCAGCCACATAGAGATTACCGGATAAATCAACGGCTACTCCATGAGGATAGGAAAGAGGATAGAAATATTGACCATCATTAGTTTCATAACCTTCACATTCGGCTGTAAAAATTCCTGTAGGGTTAAACTTCTGAATGCGGTCGTTGCCAGTATCAGCCACATAGACATTGCCGGATGAATCAACGGTTACTCCACAAGGATAGCCAAACTGACCAGTACCGGTTCCTTTGCTTCCCCATGTAGCTATAAAAGCTTCGCTGGAGTCAAACTTCTGGATGCGGTGATTTCCGGTATCAGCCACATAGACATTGCCGGATGGATCAACGGCTACTCCACAAGGACGGTCAAACTGATCATCACCAGATCCACTACTTCCCCATGTGGTTATAAAGATTCCACTGGAGTCAAACTTCTGGATGCGATGATTGTTTCTATCAGCCACATAGACATTGTCTGATGAATCAACGGCTACTCCATGAGGGTAGTCAAATTTACCATTATCATTTCCATAACTTCCCCATGTGGTTATAAAACTTCCACTATAGTCAAACTTCTGAATACGGTTGTTGTTGCTATCAGCCACATAGACATTGCCGGATGAATCAACGGCTACTCCGGAAGGATAGTTAAACTGACCCTCACCATTTCCTTTACTTCCCCATGTGGTTATAAAGCCTCCGCTGGAGTCAAATTTCTGGATACGATTATTATTGCTATCAGCCACATAGACATCGCCGGATGAATCAACGGCTATTTCAAGAGGATGGTCAAGACACCATGATATCGATGGCTGCTTACAGACAAATTCATATCCTCCATCCGCAGCCTGTGTCAATGCAGTATCAACATAGGCAGCTGAACCAGCAGTAACCATTGCTGTTTCATACCAGTCTTGATAGTTGAGTAAGGTTAGCTTGATGGTATGAATTCCTGGTGAGATATTGGTAAGTGTCTGAGGAGTTACAGAACCAGTATCAATGCCGTCAAGGTAGATTTTAGCATTTGATGGGATGGAGGTAATGATAAGAGAGCCATATTGTACAGATGGAAGGGTGGTGGTTACGCTGACGATATTTGATAGCCCTGACCATAATCCAGCATCATCCTTTGTCTTAACAGCAAAGTAGTAGGTGGTATTTGGCTGTAAGTTTGCAACAGTAAAGGTTTCATTAGCACCAGATGGTTTTGGAGCAGGCTCACCTGTCGACTGCACAGCAAACCCCCAGTTATCTTCGGTAATAGTACAGGTAGAATATCGAATATCATAAGTCGTAGCTGTGCCTACATAACCATCATTCCCAGGAGCTGTCCAGTTAAGGGTAATGGATGGGGGGAGTTGATGGGCAATAGCAAGGGTGGTAATGATGCCCGGTGGAATGGTGTCAAGAGGAAGAGCCATTTGCCTGTTTGAACGATTTCCTGCAGCATCGTAGGTGTATTCAATGAATGCACCATTGGTGTATTCAACATGGGTAAGGCGGTTGAGATCGTCATAACCATATTGAACCTGAACCGTTTCAGAAAAAGCAGGGATGGAACTAAATAGAAACAGGATACTGATAATGGATAATATTTTAAGTTTTATCTTCATAGTTATTTTCTCCTTTTAGTATTAGTTTTATTCATATGCAAGAGATATTTAAGAGAGAGATAAGCCTCTTTTTCCATTTTGTAAAATTGAATCGCTTCTCCAATAACTGGAGCTGCTTCCAATGCTTCCATGACATCATTCATATCAGTCTCAACTCCATAAATACCATTAAAGAACATATCAAAAGGTAACCGTACTGCTTTTACAAGGAAATGTACCTTACCTATTACATCAAAAGGCCCTAATGCCTTTGATATTTTTGCATATTTGCTAAATTTTGCTACAGTTGATGCCTTTCCCATTATATCGACCACAGTATCTAATAAGGTGCTCTGATATGAATCTGATGCCGATAGTCCTGATATATCAATAAGCATAATCGGATTATTCATCGCATACACATACCTGTTCAAACTCCCTGTCTCCATTAATTCACCCCTCAATGGATCCTTGCTCAAAAACCTCCCTGTATTTACATCATAATACCTTGCCCGCATGAACAAGAGTCCATTCCCTTCATCCATCACCCCATATCTCCCCACATATCTGAACGGGTTTGAATTGGTCTCATGGACAGCCAAAACCTCACCAAATTCATCATAGGCATATTTGTCAGTGATGTTTTCTCCGCTATCTGTAATGGCTACTGTACTTCCACGGCTGTCATAATGATAGCAATATCTTTGTCCATCTGCGGTAATTTTAGATATTAACCCCTGCCCATAAATATAGTATTTGATCACATTGCCACTTGAATCGGTCTCAGCCAGCACCTGACTCATAGGGCCATTGAGGTCTAAAACAAATCGAGTTTGAACCCCATCTTGGGTGCGGGCAATCCGATTTCCAAGGCCGTCATAGAGATATTGAATGGTCTTGTTATTGACGGTTACCCCTGTCAGTCTGTCAGCATAGTCAAAGCTGTAACCATTTTCATTGCTTGCTCCAATCAGGTTTCCACGGCTGTCGTAGGTATAACCTGTATTGCCTGCTGATGTTAGCCTGTTGGCATCATCGTAAGTGTAAAGGGTATTAGGTACAGTCGGCATTGCTGCAATCGGTTCATCTTTTACAACCTTAATATGGTTTCCAGCAGCGTCCAATGTATATGAATAGGTTGCGATAATGGTATTATTTGATTTCTTGTTGGAAAGCCCTATCAATCTGCTTGCAGAATCATAAGAATAGATTACTTTTGTTCCATTAGGATTAACCATTGATTGCAAGATACCCGCACTATCATAAGTGTATTTAGTTTCACCGCCAAGCCAGTCAACGACTCTTGCAAGACGATTATCAGCATCATAGTAATAGTTGACCTCCTTATTGCCCGGATAGGTCATTTTGATTCGATTTTCACTATCAAGATATTTCCAGGAGACTGTCTTTCCAAAGCTATTGTTTGTGCTTGTGATTCGGCCCAGTGGATCATAGGTAAAGGATGTCTCACCATTTTCGTCCGTCATCTTCTTCAGGTTGCCATTCTTATCATATTCTGTGAATGAAACCTTGGTTGCTCCTTTATATTCTATCATGGTCAACCAACTGTTGTCATTGTAGCCATAAACTGTCTCATTATTATCAGGATCTTTGATTGAGTTAAGGTTACCTTTATGGTCGTATCCGTATTGATAAGTTTTCCCAATAGGATTAGTATCTGTATCCAACAGATTCATACTGTTATAGGCATATCTTGTCTCTTTTTTTCTGGCGTCAAGTATATTTGTTAAACGGTTATTTTTATCATGGGGGTAATCTGTTGCATTGTTATCGGCATCTATTACCTTGGTTAGATTATCGTTTTCATCATAGTTATAAGTGGTTACCCTGATTAGCTGATCTTTCTTTGTCCACATACGACCAGCAGGATCATATGTGAAATCTATATAGGTATTGAGTCCATCATCTTTTGCTTGAGTCATATTTCCATAAGAATTATAGAGATAGCTGGTCCTATGGTTATTGGGGTTAGTAATGGTTTTAATTTGACCATTGGGGTAATAAGAGAAATTTGTCACACCTCCCATAGGACGAGTAATCTTTATAAGATTGATATTGTCGGGGTCATAATCATATTTGGTAATACTATTTCGAAAATCTGTACTGCTTAAGAGGTTATTTTTGCTGTCATAGTCAAGGGTAGTTGTCTGCCCCATGGCATTGGTGATTGTTTTCACATTTCCATGGTCATCATAGATGTATGAGGTAGCGGAATCATTTTTGTCAGTCACTTTTTTGGGTAAATTTAGTTTGTTACCTGTAAAATACTCAATTTCTATCCTATTAGAATCGGCATCTTTTATGCTGGTGGCACAATAATCTTTATTATGAAGGTATGAAATTATATTGTTTGACATTGTAAAGACGGTTCCGTCTGTGGGTGAATCATAAGAGGCATTTAATGTAATCTCTCCATTTGTATAGTCTTTAACCCTTTGTTTTTCATCGTATGTCAATGTTACAGCGTTTCCCTCAGGATAGGTTATGGTAGACAACAGAGCATCTGTATAGTTATAGTACGTAACATTTCCTCTGGCATCCTTAAAAGATTTGAGGCAACCATCACTATCATATTCAAATAAAACGCTTCTGTTCAAAGAGTCATCTGTCACTTTGGTAAGCCGTAATGACGAAGAGTCGTAGTCTAATCTGAAAGTTCTGCCTGATGCATCTGTAACCTTATAAAGCATAGCGTTGTTAGCAAAATATTCAAATTTCATAAAGTTGCTATTCTTGTTTGTAATGCTGATAAGGACAATGGGTGGAACAGCCGGTGAACCAGGCGGAAGATTCACTGAATATTTTCGGAAGGCATATACAGTCTGATCTTTTGTGGTCAAGTTATACCCTTCATTCATAGAATCTGGTATCCGAATGAGGGTGTCAAAATTTCCAGGTGCAGGTGTAAAATTGTTATTGCCGTCGTTAGTAAAATAACTTTCTGTACTGTTTCCCCATTTAATGATTACATCGCCAGTTGGTGACTCTAAGATGAAAGAATAAAGGTTATGGCTCCATCCGGGTCCCAATGGTAATTCCATAAAATTGTAAGAATTGTAGTAGCGGGTAAAAATCATTTCAGGCCCTACTCCATTAAGGGATAAATCGGTGAAAGGAAGAGGACGAAAAGCCCCACTTGCTGTATCAATGCCTGTAAAATTTCCTTGAGGCCGATTGTGAGCAATAGGTTCTTTTAATCCAGCAGGTGAAACATATCCTATAATGCCATGATCAACAAATCCATAATTGCTTATGGCATTGTCGTGTTCAAACTTACTAATGGTGTAAAAATTGTCTGTGTTGGTCTGATTTTCCAGATAATAAAGCGGAAAAGCCCCTTCAGTTGGATTATTGTATATAAAACCGACGATTCCTTCATAAGAAAAACCTGCAATAATCTTATTATCTTTTTCTTCTCCACTGCTGGTATAGAAATGTACATCGGTCGTGGAATTATATAGATGAAACAAATAGCCACAATTTGGATTGTCAAATTTACGATCAGAGATGTAACATTCTATCTTTTCGTAGGTATAACCTACATTAACAGCATTATCCCTGTGGGCAGGAATAGTGGTGTAATAATGATCTTTGATGGTGTTGTTGTAGAGACGGTAAAGGGGAACCCAAATTGGGTCAGGATGAACCGGTAGGAGGTAGGTAACCTGCCAAGTATTAGACCAAGGTGTGTAAGAACCGTTTGAAAACTTTGCTCTTACCTTCCAGTAATAAATATTATCAGGAAAAGGGTTGGTAAAAGTATCAGATGTTTGCAGTGCAGAGTATGTCCTATTAATTTCAGGCGAACCAAACCCAGAGTTGTTATCAATCAAAATTTCGTAGGATACTGCATTAGCAACAGGAGACCATTGGAAAGTAATATTTTTACTTGTGATTGTGGAGGGATTGGGGGGAGATATTAAGGTTAGAGGTTGTGATTGTGCTATAGTAAAAGCACCGCTAAAATTGGAAGGGTCTCCATCTGGAGCTTTACTAATGCCAATTTTGTAACCTGTACCAGGCTGGATACTGGGATAATTAATAGGCACATTAAAAGGATACTCTCCATCATTAGGATCATTAGCAGCTAATGTAACTGTAGTACCGTCAGGACGGTATAGGTGTATTTGAACATTTCCTACATTGCCAGTAGATGTCCATTTAATCGTGTAATCTGTCCCTTGATATAAGGTGTCTCCAGCAGTAGGATATGTTACGGCTATCGCAGATGCAGACTGGATCGTGAAATTAGCATTACTGAAATCATAAGCAGACCCGTTTACCGCAGCAACAGCAATCTTGTAATCACTCCTGACAGAGAAAGTGTCATCCGGCGTAAAGGGACAAC
>JAHIZN010000426.1 GCA_018814245.1 bacterium | reverse complement strand
GTCTCTGTATCAACCTCAAAATTCCTTTCTGTTGCTGCCTTTCTCAAAAACCATCTCACCTTTTCTTCGTCAATATCCTCAATGGCAGCCCCTTCGCAAATCTGAGAATCGAATTGAAACTTGCTTTCATGCTTTGCTAACAGCAGTCTTTCGTATTCATCTCTGGTCATTTGAGTAGTAGTAGAACCTACCCTTTTATATGCCTTGCCAAAGGCTAAATGGGGTTTGTTGGGACTTCCTTCTATGATGATTACGATAATACCTTTATCTTGTGACTCCTTTACCACCTCAATTTTAGGATAAAGAACCGGGTCAGTATGAGTAGAGATTTTATCTGCTATCTGCTTTACAGTATCTTTGCCAATTATCACTTCTTTGATTTTGCCCTTATCACTTACTCCAATGAGAACATATCCGCCATCAGGATTGGTATTGGCAAAGGCAGCTAACGACTGAATAACCCTGTCTAATTCAGCAATAGATTCTTTGAATTCTAATTGTTGCCCTTCACCTTGAGTGATTAGTTTGTGAAGTTGTTCTTTGGTCATAGCAAATTACCTCTTTATGATTCAGTCATATAATCTTTTGACAGGTATTCTTGTTAAGTCATTAAGTTAACTTCGTCGCCCATCATCTTCCCGGAATTTCCTATTCTTCCTTCCCATTATTTTCAAGTCGTAGACGAGCAATTCTGATCGCTTCGTGAAATTTCTTTGCGAGGATTTCCTTCGGCAAAAGTTTCGTCATATATTCCGCCACACGAATGCCGCTTTTGTCAAGCTCCAGAAGCTCTATCCGTTCATCTGATTTACCCGCGCACAAAATAAGCCCAATGGGCTGATCTTCACCAGGCTTTTTTTCGTACTTATCAAGCCAGCGAAGATAAAGCTCCATCTGCCCTTTGTGGTCAGGCTTAAATTTTTCCAGCTTTAATTCGATTGCCACAAGCCTGCGCAAATTGCGGTGATAAAATAAAAGATCGAGATAAAAATCTTCGCCGTCAACGATAATGCGCTTTTGCCGTTCGACAAATGTAAAACCAACGCCAAGCTCCAGGATAAATGATTCCAACTCACGCAATATTGCTGCTTCAAGGTCTTTTTCCTGATACAAGTCTTTAAGCCCCAAAAAATCAAGAAAATACGGATCGCGAAATATCAAATCAGGCGAAAGTTTATCTTCTTCCCTCAAAGAGGCAAGTTCCATTTTAATCACAGTATCAGGCTTTTTGGCAATAGCCGTGCGTTCAAACATCATCCCGCTGATTTTCTTTCGCAATATCCGCACACTCCAACGCTCCAAACGGCACATCTCGGCATAAAACTCTCGGGCCAACCCATCTCTAACCTGCAGAATCTCAACGAAGTGGCTCCAGCTTAATTCTTTCGACAGTGTCGAAAGAATCTGTTCATCAGAGAAATATTCAAACAAACGAAGCATCCGGGATAAATTAGACACAGAGAATCCCTCACCATATATCGGTGTTAATTTTGCCGACAGTGTCGGCAAAATCTCCTTACCGTATTCAGCCCGTTTACCTTTAAGTATCTCTATATTTATCCTCTTGCCTATCCGCCAATAAAGTACAGTAAGCCCTACATTAATCGCAACAGCAACAGCCTCGCGAGTTTCATCTATCATTTTTCGGATATCTGAAACAAGAACATTTGGTTCTACTTTAGCCGTCATTTCTACCAGTTTCTTTACTGTCTTTTCATTCTTTTTCATATAAGCCCCTTTCAAAAAGACTATCTTGATTCTCGTCTCTTTGTAATATATAGCGGTTATTAGTCAATGCCTTAAAACAGTCGCTGTCCCTGGTTTTCCTGGTTTTGCCTGGTTTTGGTCCCTGGTTTTGTTTCCCCCCTGAATTCTCTATGATAGCAATTTCGTCTTTTGTAAGATTGTATAATTCGTAGACCAGATGATCAATCTGGTGTGAGTAGTCTTTGACTTGGGACTGCTTAGTGGGATTAGTTAGATAATCGTCATCTTGGGTAATTGCCAGAATCTTATCAACGATTTCGATAATTTGATTCCGTTGCTTTTCCGAGGTTGCCTTGATGACGAGACTCTCAACATGCTCTTTCTTGATCTCAGCGAGAGCCTCACCCTTTTCAGGGTTGAGCCACTGAAAATAGTAGTTAAGCAGCTGTGAATTAAGCAGACCCAGAATGAATTTCAAATTATACATCTTGTTTCGTTGAGTAATCGTGTGCATGTTGTTCATGCACACGAATTGCTTGTCCGTCAAGCGTCGCGACAAGCGAGTCGCCAGTCTGACGGATGACAATCTTTATGGACGCGTCGAACTTGGCTGATGGCCGTGGCTCCGCTAAATGTGGCCCATACTTTATCCATCGTTCCCCATTCCATTTATTAACATATCTGTCAATGTCTCGTCCACGCAAAAGCGCGCGATATGTCTTGTCCTTCTTTGATGTCGAGTCGAATATGCGACTTTCAACAACTGACCTTGTTTGTTTTGGGATACCCTTTCCAACTTGGTATGGCTTCATTCCAACTGTGATGTCGCAAATGTCCCCTAACAGAGCTGTATCCACCCTCATTTTTTCAATAATCGCATCTTGTTGTGAATTGGCAAAGATATTCACGGGTTTACCATCGAGCAAAGCCCATTTCTGTTGTTCAACGAACCGATCGACTGATGAGCCTGCATTGGTTACAAGTCTGACCAATACACGATTATTTGTTGGGATCTCCTTACTGATGATTACCACCTCTGTGTCCACGGTGGCAGCAAACACCTTACGCGAGTAATGGACAATTTCTCGAACGCTCTGCTGTCCGAACAAGAAACGCCGAATCTTTCTGAGTTTCAGATTGATAAGCCAAGTGTTGGGGATGATAAAAGCAAGAACGGCGGCTGTATGCAGGAGATCGAATCCTCTTTCCATAAAGAGAAGGTAGCTGTCCAGCTGGTAATCTTGATGGTGATACTGACGCAGAAACACTTGCTTCTCCGGTGCGGAGATTTCTGTCCCATACGGCGGATTCCCAATCACTACATCAAACCCGCCCTTTTCTTGAAACACCTCTGAGAAGTGAAGCCTCCAAAGAAAAAACGGTTTAATATTTGCCTTCTTTAATGCCTCCAATTTCTTGAGATCAAATGTTTTACTTTGCTCTCTCAGGGTTGTCTCAATAAGATCCCACTCAAGATTTTCAATCTGCTTTTTTAGTTCATCCTTCTTTCCTTTCTGTGTGGTTTCAAAAAATTCTTTGTGCAGCCGTTTCAACTCATCCGCTTTTTTTCTTGCGGTACTATTATAGAGATCAAACATGGTTGCATTTTTCTCTGGATTTTTCCCTGATTGCTCAATCTTAATTTGGCTACTTATTTTTTTAAGTTCTTCGTCAATTTGTGCTTTTTTCTCCCATGTTAATTTATCAGCCTGATGAAGCCTAATATATTCGGACGAAAGTTCTGCTTGTTTTTCTTTTAATCCGACTATTTGCTTTTCTTTATCAAGGTCGATGGTAAAAATTAACTTCTCGTCGAACAACCGGACACCTTCATATTCTTCCAGAAGGCTATTGCCCTGCATAACCTTATAATCCAGATTTGGCAGGGGTTTGATGGTGTGATACTCTTCTTCATCTACCACCAATGACAGCCACAGACGGAGCTTGGCAATTTCTACTGCACCTTGATCAATGTCAACACCATAGAGTGATCTTTCGATACACTCGCGTTTGAAGTGGTACATATTCCTGTCAGGTTCTTTAATAAAGTTAGAAAGCACAGTTCTTGCCTTAACAATCTCGCTCATCATACCCACAGGAAAGGCACCTGAGCCGATAGCCGGGTCACAGACCTTGATATTGGCAAGCTTGTCATCAATCAGTTTAGCGTTTTGTCGGATGCTTTCAGAAAGTTTGTGAGAATAGGTACCGGTTTCCCTGCCTTTGGATTCCACCACTGCCTCGTTTTCGCTTATCTGCTCACCGTATTTGATAAGGGTTTCGCTGTCATTCTTATTTACCTTGCCATCAAGTTCTGTTGATAGATAATTGATAATGCTTTGCTGGCACATATAGTGGACGATTTCGCGGGGGGTATAATAAACAGCAAGTTTTTTATTGGCTTCAAGTTCCTTTGTTCTGTTCCCTGATCTTACAGCGTTAGCCCATTCATCAAATTTTTCCGCTGTAATTGCTCCCAGCTTTTCAAAGACTTTGCCCAGCATTTCCGGGTCAACCGCCACCTCCTTTTCCAGCGGTTCATCTTCCTTGACAGTGAAGTTATATCGGTCAAAGATGTCCAAGATACCATTGCCAGTATCACCCTCTTTTGTTTTGTAGGTGTTGGAAAAAAGATTGTCAGGTAGAAGAATATCCGTATGCACCCAATCGTAGCCTCCAATGGGATCAAAGAGTCCGCCGTTTAGAAAAGGGATTTTGCAATTGAAACGGCTATAAAAATTATCATCCCGTTCCCGCGACAACGCCTCGTAAAAGAGTGGTTCCAGAATATCGTTGAAAAAGTTGTAATAATTACCATGTTTTCTTTCAAATAATTCCCGCAAGAAGTTTTTTGGTCCTGTCCCCCAGCTGTCATCTCGCTTAACGCCGAACCAACCCTTTTTCTGTAAAAAGGAAAGGAAGACTATCTGTCCTAAAAGTTTCTTGGCAAAGTCAACGGTATTGACACCCTTTGCCTCAAAATTTGCCTTAACCTTGCTTTCTTTGGAAACAAAGGCATCCAGGGTTTCTTTTGTCCGTAAAAATAGGTCACGGTATTTCTCAAAGAACTCTTCTGTAACTTTTTCAATGAAGGCATGTTCCAACCGTGCAAGCGTGGGGTTATGTTCATCATCTTCAATAATTGGTACAAGCCGGCTTTTAGCGGTATGGCTGGACTCGTTTTTGCCGACTAAAAATGACCAGCGTCGTGCTGGGGTAAATTCTTCTTTTACCCTTGTCCGTCCGTTTTTACCCTCTTCAAAGCGGTAGTCCATCTTGACCAGCGAAAACCGCCAGTCATCTTCATTTGGAGAGACAAAGGCTGCCAGAGCAGCGTCTTTCAGCTCTCCACCACGACTACCGTTTAAGTACCAGGCGATAAAGTTTCTCTGCATTGTGCGGGCACGCTCAATGGAGGTTTCTTTTTTCAGGTGGACAATCAGGATGTCTATCTTGTGTTCACCATCAGTATATTTACCAATACGCTCCAAAGTGGTAATATGTTGTTTGTACGCATCTGGAATATACTTTCCCTGATAGGTAAATGAATCTTCCTCAATCCGATTCAGAAGATTTTTCACAAACAAAGTGAACCCGTTCTTATCAAAGGTATTTTCAAAGGTATTCCTGACGAGTTGTTGTGCCTGTTGTTTATCCATAATTATTCCTCTTTCTCTGGTAATCCTTTAATTTTCTCGGTATTTTTCAGGAAATTTTTCTTTGAGACAATGGATTTGCTAAGCCGTTTTTCCAACTGTTTTCGGGCATTTCCAGCAATATCTCCACCTGCTTTGGCATCGGACTTCAGTTTAGGTACACCCTGTGAATCTTCTGTACGGTGGATTTCGGTAGTTGCTCGTTCACCTAACATCGTAAATATTAATTCAAAATCGTCCATATGGTCACGGAGATTTTCGCATTTTAATCCTTTAAGATTTTTATACTCTGATGGTGTAACCCCAAAGGTTGCTTTTGATATTTCTGCGGTGAGGATTTCATAATCTTTTTGCTCTTTTGCTCCGCGATTTTGCCATTCATCGGTTAATTCCTCGCGAATAGCGATGCCTCGCATTCTTTTCTCAATCCAATCATCGGGATAGCCTTTAAGTTTATAAAGCATTCGTGTCCGTTTGGTAGCAAGTTCAGGGTTTTCAATCTCCTGCACCCGTTCATAGCCGACTTTAGCTAACCAATGTTTGAACGGCTCAGCCTTTGGTGAAGGAATAGATTGAATAATACGGAAGATACCTTCTGTATTTGCACAGTCAGTTTCACGCATCTTTCCATCTGGAGCACTCAATTTCAACTGTCGACAAAATGTCGACAGTTCAACTCCATCTTCACCCCTTACTCTGATTTTCATTTTATACCAATAATCACGAGGATTTGAGCTATCAGCTAACACAGATACAACATCTATAACAGAAAACCACCATTCATTTTCATGAAGAGTCTTTCTTATCTGTTTTCCTTTGAACAATGCAATTTTTGTTTCCTCCACATTATCCTCCTGTCAGATACATCGATAAAATCACTTTCCTCTTGCCAAGGGCTTGCTGATTATGCTCTGAATAATGTCCCTCTAAAAGCCTTTCAGGTATCTTCATTTGCAAGATTGCCAGCACCTTGAACGGATTCATTACATCCCGATTAAGTCCCTGTAGTGCGTTAAGCGTTTCTTTGGTAGTTTGTTTGGGCAGACCGCCTTCTTCAATCTGGGTTAAGACCTTTTTCAAGTACAGTTCCTGTTCGTCGGTAAATTGTCTGGTATTCTTCATCGTTGCCTTAAGGATTTTGAGGATACTAGTGCTGTTGTCCCTGCCGTGTCTGCGTTGGATCTGAGCGATCTCTTCAGTGGTAGCGAAAATAAATGCTTCTTTGTTTTTATCTAACAACTCATAAAACAACCCTTTCGGTAGTTTTTGCCTCTTTTCATTATCGCTGCTCTCAAGGAGTTTAGCGGCAGAGATAAAATCAAGCTCAGAGGCATCTTTTGTAGATTGTGCAATAAAAAACTTATGCAATTTACCACGACTGAAATAGGTGATAACCGAATCTTTATTGCTGCTGGTTACCTTTGCTGTGCGGGCTTTTTTGGGCAGTCGTTTGATTTTTTCAAATAGCTCCGGTTCTTTGTCGCGAATATTTTTTATCACCTGCAAATATTTGAGTTCACTCTCCTCAATTTCGTCTTCACCGGTCAAGGTCTTTTTCGATACCAATCGGTTAAAAAGTTCATGAGAGCCAATGGGTTCGCCCTCGGTTAAAAGTGCGGCATCCCCACCAAGCAGGGTTAAAAAGGCATTGATTTTAGCCTCTGCTGATTCTTTCAATTTTATCTGGTCATTGGATTGTTTTGTGGGAAAAAAATTAAAGGTGTAAATTATATTAAACTTAGTATCCACACGGTTGATACGACCCACCCTCTGCATCATTCTGGTTGGATTCCAGGGAATATCATAATTGATGACGACATTAGAGCGGTGCAGGTTGACACCTTCAGATAAGACCTCTGTGGAAATTAGTATGCGGTAATCATCCTTCGGGTGGCGAGCTCTGGCGTCAAAGTTTTCTATTACCTTATCACGGGTTGCCTCATCAGATGAACCATGAAACAATAAGGGGTTATAATCCCTTGTTTTATCCGCCAGATATTCAGCGGTTTCCTTTGATTCGGTAAAGAGAATGAGTTTGTTTTGTTTTAAGATCTTGTTTGCGGATAGTTCCTTTAGAAACTTAAGGAGTTTAGGGTCACGATTTATTTTTTGCCATAATGCCTTAATCTGATTCAGGATGTCAAAATCGCTCTGCAAGTCTTTGATAAACTCATCTGTAAATTCCTTGCTTTCGTATTTATTGGCTTTACCCTCATCAATCAGCTTTTGAATAGCAGGGTCATCATCATCCTCTAATAGTTCAAATATCTTGTTCGTATGTTTCTTGCTCACATAGACATTGCCCTTATCAAACTCCTTAATAAACATTTCGTAGGAATGGATGAACCTGTCCACAGAATTCTTAAAAGCAAAGAAACTGCTTTCCAGCCTTTTTATTAAAAGGATTTTCATAAACTTACCCATATTTTTCTGGGATAATTCTTCTGCTTGAGATATTTTCCCCTTATAATAAGTCATAGGCATATATCGGGCGTATTTGAATTTTTGAGCAAGCAGTTTAATCGTTTGATTGAAAATCTCATCTTCAGAGTTATCAAGCTCGTAAAAAAATGATCCCGGGTTTTCGACATCCGGGAATTTGATGTCTTGCTTTCTCAAATCTTCAGCAAAGTATTTGGAGATTTCAGCCCTGGTGCGGCGAACCATCAAGTATTTAAGCACCTTTTCGCGGATTTCTTTAGCATTTTCCCTTACAATTTTAATATACTCGTCATAATCCTGTTGACGGTCAAGGTCTTTTAGTTTCTTATCAAGGCTGTTAAAAAAATCTTCCAGATTGGAAAGATTGGGGATAGTGCTTTTTCTTGCATTTTGAAAGAGCTTAATCTGACTTAAAATATCCTTTGGCGAGTTATTATAAGGGGTAGCGGTAACCAGAATAACTCGTTTACCACGGCAGATTTCAGCTAACTTTTCATAAGTGATATTGGTTTCTGTTCGGAAGCGGTGGGCTTCATCTATGATGATATTGGTGTATTTTTCTGTTCCGTGATCAATAATCTCGTCAAGTTTTCCAAGTGATTCAAAATCTGCCGGCACCCTGAAATCAGAAAAAACATTCGTCCATGAACCGGGATTTGTTTTATCAAGAAGAACTGGAGGAGAAATCACCAGCGTTCTGCCGTCAATCTGACCTGCTAACATTGCCGAAATATATGTTTTTCCAACACCTACTACATCTGAAATAAAGACACCACCATATTCTAAAAGGATTTTTTTGGCATTCAAAACCGCCTGTTCCTGATACTCAAGCCTCATAAATTCCTGTGGCAGATATTTAAGAAAGAGTTCATCGCTCTGGCTGAGATCATCCTTGAAGTATTCGTAAAGGAATTTTAGATAAAGCTGGTATGGGGTGATATTTTGGTTAAGCCAGGTTTTAGGAATAATCTCAATATATTTTTCGCTAACATCAACCGCATCTTTCCAGAGTTCCTCAAACTTCTGTTTGGCAAATTCATAGTCTGCACGGTTCTTTAACTCAACATTAAACTCAAGGTTATTGACTAATCCTGCCTGTGTAAAATTGCTTGAACCGGTAATGACCCTGCCAACATCCCTATCGTCTTCGGCAAAGGTCATGATGTAAAGTTTGGCGTGGACATTCTGTGATGGATATACCCTGAGCTCTAATTTTTTACTGCGAATCCATTCGATAAATTTTACAGCCCCTTCTTCCACATTTTGATTGTCATCAGAATCCTCCATCTCTTTTTCTATCAACCTTTCAATCTCTTGCTTTGTCTCTGCATGAGAAAATTGAAGCTCCTGCTGACCTTTCTTTAACAAATCATGAGTCTGTTTGTTTGTGCTTATACCGATAAGAATTCTAATCTTATCGGTTTTTTCCAATGCCTTGTAGACAGCATGAAATCCGCTGATATAAAAATATCCGACAAGGCAATCAAAGAATCGTGTGCCATTGATTAAGACCTCAAACCTTTGTTTAAGGTTTTGATTGTCTTCATTGGTAATAAATGTTAGATCAGAAGTCATAATATTTTTCCTTGCTTTTTGTTTCTTATAGGGTAAGCCTTCAGTAGTCAGCTATCAGCAGTGAAAGCCTAAACTCCAACCATAAAATCAAGCTTATCAGCCAACAGCTATTGCAACATTATATAATCTGACTGTGTCTCTTGTGGGTAATAGATTGATTAGGCTATTGTAGCAGAGTTAGGGGTTGAAGTCAACAAGAAAATGAGAGGAAACTTGAACGAGATTGGCACGGTATATTAAAGGTAATTGCAATGAAAAGGGAAAGAGCCACAAAGGGTGTAAATATCTGTAAGCATTCAGCCATCAAGTGTCAGCTCTACACACAAACGCAAATTAAAATTTGCGATTACATTTCCTTGTTTTCTGCTCTTAACTGACTACTGATAACAGGGCAACCACAAAGGGTTGCCCCTACACGACTTACACCTTAGGATTTCCACTCTTTTCCGGTTACAACATTACTGATAAGAGCCTGACGGTATATCCTCAAAGAATTCTGCTTATCAGGACAGACACAGGGGATCTGCCCCCTACCTGATTCCTGTATTCTTACCACCTGAATATCTCCCCATCTTCTTTCTCAGCTCCCTGAACCGACTGAGAACCTCATACCTTGGAATAGCTTTTACCTTTGTCCTCATATCCTCACCGGTTATCTCTTTTATAGCCAGCAATACCTCTTCATTGGTTATTGGTTTTACCTTGGATGCAGACAGTCTGGAGATTAACAACGGAACAACCTTTTCCTTATGCTTTTTTATCAGGTCAACAATGAAATATGTCTCTGCTGGCAGAAAGACAAATTCCTTAGCACCATCCTTGATATGTTTAGGGTCAGCAAGGTTGACGGTTGCGGTAGCATACCCACCCTGGCCAAAAAACACTGCTGAGCGATCATATTCATAATTCATGTAGGCTTTTCTATCAAACTGCTGCCAGCACACAGCTGAGGCATAACCGCACAGCCCATCTATAAACCATTGTGCGGTCTCATCCCATGTAATGTTTTTTTTCAGGATTTCTTGAGCCATATAATAGGGAAAGAGACAATGCAGATAATACCTGTGGCGTGGGTTTTGAAATGGCCAGCCATATTCACAGACAATGGGCAAGCAGGTAATATTATCTACAATTAACCATTTGTCATCCTTGATTGTCTCGATAAATGGGTCATTGCGCCAGAGAGGACAAAAGACAAAGCCATACATCTGTCCCCTTAACATCTCATGGGATGAGATATTAAACAGCGTTTGTATTTTTTTGCATTCAAGAGACATCTTCTTTGCAGTCTCCAAGGCAATTTTTTGTTGTATAACATCCCCCTCAGGATAAAAAACCTCTACAATATCCTCCTTCAAGGAAACCTTGTTTATCTTTAGATGTGTTACAGATTTTATCGTTTCTTTTTTTGGGGGATGAACTGATAGGTATAATCCTATAATCATCCCTATCAATAACATTCCAACAATAAAGCCTGGAATAAATCCCTTTAACCTTGCCATTGATACGACACCTCCATTTTTTTAAGAGATAAATGGATGAGGTCATTAATTATTAATGATTCCCCTCCAACTACACCCAATATCTCATGAGGGATATTGGCTTGCGTGATTATTTGCATAAATTGCTCAAGATTGGTCTTGGCTACAGAGACAATTATCCTTGATTGAGACTCACCAAAGAGAAGGGATATTATAGGCATGGATGTCTTTGCCCCTATTCTTCCCTGCTGACCATTGTCAACTGTCAACTGACAACTGCATTTAGCCCCTATCTTTCCCTGAATGCAACACTCAGCCAGAGCCACAGAAAGTCCACCCTCAGCACAATCATGGGCAGACTTGACTATTCCAGTCTCAAATGCCTCAAGTACAGCCTGTTGAACACTGATCTCCAGCTCAAGGTCAAGCACAGGCGGTTTCCCCTTAACCAGCCCATGGATTATTTTCAAATACTCGCTTCCGCCAAGCTCATCCCTTGACTCACCCAATATGACTATCATATCCCCCTCATCCTTAAACCCCATGTCCGTAACATTGGAGGCATCCTGTATTACACCAACCATACCAATCACCGGTGTGGGATAGATTGGACCAGACTCACTTTCATTATAAAAGCTGACATTCCCGCCGGTTACAGGCACATCCAATGCCTGACATGCCTTAGTGATACCCTCAACCGCCCTTCTAAACTGCCACATCACCTCTGGATCCATGGGTGAGCCAAAGTTAAGGCAATTGGTCAGAGCTAAAGGCTTTGCTCCAACACAGACCACATTCCTTGCTGCCTCTGCCACAGCTATCATCCCGCCGACATATGGGTCAAGGTAACAGTATCTTCCATTGCAGTCCGTGGACATGGCAATGGCTGTTTTTGTTCCCTTTATCCGCACAACCCCGGCATCCCCTTTACCAGGGCACAGAACAGTATTGGTTCTGACCATATGGTCGTATTGTTCATAAATCCATGCCTTGTTGGCAATCACAGGTGAGGCAAGAAGTTG
>JAHIZN010000425.1 GCA_018814245.1 bacterium | reverse complement strand
ATATTTCTTGCGAAAACTATCATAGCAGGTGTTTTCATTCTGACTCCTGACTCCTGAATTCTGTATTCTTGCTGTCTAAGTAGCTACAAATGTGCTTAAAATAACAATAGCTGAGTAGTTACCAATAAATAATGATTCCATAAAACATCGATATTGTTGGCATTTTTTATTCTTCCTCCCAACTATAATTTTTTCAATGCAACTAACGATTAATCTCACCTTCAGAAGGTTTGCCCACTCGGTTATCTGCTTGTCCGCTTTCGATTAATCGTCTATCTTCTAACTTAACGCCCAACTTCCTGCTTGTAAGTTTGCTCTCTTGGAAGTCTAACCACAAAAATCACCTGCTCCTTGACAGGTTCATTTTCTTGTTAGTCTTTGCTTTGCTGTCTTTTTTCTTTTCTTTCAGCAAATCTACGCTGCTACTCTTGAAACTTCATATCTAACAGGTAAAAGTCTTTCCAGAGATACCTGTTTTGAAGCATCAAGAATCTCAATTCCTATCACTTTCTCATCATTACCTATATCCAGTACAATATTATCAGAAACTCGTTTATTTATAACTTCCTGCCTTCTGTCGTCTAATCGGATATAGAGAAGATCCGTCTTATCATTATAAATAATATTCATTTTATTCTTCCTCCCACTTTCCATAAAATACATAAACAGTTATAGTTACAATTACATTTTCTTCGATAGCATAAAATACTTCAACCCTTTTTTGTTCATAGTATTTGTTATGTCGCATTTTTCTAAAATCATACACTTTATATCTTCCAATACGCTCATATTTAGCTGGGATCGAAAACCCACTATTTATAACATCCATGATTTCTTTTTCATCTGTACCTCGTTCTTCCGCTCGTTTTAATGTATGTGAATCAATTTGTATCTCCATACTATTACCTCTTTGTAACTATTTACTAAAAGTGAAGTGTAACGAAGGAAAAAGAGAATAGATGAAAGCAACTTATTGAGAATCAACGAGTTTAATCATCGCAACAAATCAACTTGTAGAAGTCTGGATTGTTATCTTGTTCCCGATTTTTTCTTTTCTTCTGGCTTGCCAAACTATCACATTAAATTCCACATTCAATATTTGCCACTGATTCCTCTTTCCTTGTCAATATTTTTTCCTTATTGCTTGAGCCCAATAGGGTTATCGAAACCGTTTCGGTTCTCTTTTCGGCGTTTACGCCGTCAGCTTCAGCGATTTGTTGGGCTAAATATGCCTTCAAAAGGAAGCATTTTATCTGTAACTGCTTGATATTAAAGGGCTTCCGTAAACTGTTTACTGTTTCTCTCTTGAGCCTAATAGGGTTATCAAAACTGTTCCGGTTTTCTCTTGCTTGTCCGTTCTCGGTTAAGCGTCTGACCTCTCACTTAACGCCCGATCTCTCGGTTAATCGCTTGACAGGCTGTTACGGAATAGGAATTCAGAACGAAAAACATGCAGCATGTTGTGCTAATTTCATTGGCAGGCACTGTATATAGTATGGCGTTGACGCTAATTATCAGTTCCGTAACAGCCTGTTGACTTCGCTCTTGTCTCTTTCTTCGTCTAACGATAAAGCTCAGTTGCTGTGTGCTCGTCGTCAACTGCAGCACCTGGTTAGACTAAAATAAATCCATCCCTTTTTTTTATCAGTTAAATAGTGTCTGTCCCAATTATTGTCCCTATTATTCTAACACCCGGCTTCACTGGCTGAAAGATTTTTTCAATTCAGGAGATGTGATAGGAAATTTGATTTTTGGGTGAGGTGCAAGATATCTACCAAAGTATCCTTTGATAGTTTGGTGACTTTTTCTCTATCTCCAAATCTCCCTATTTTCATTATTCCCATATCCCATTAGCTTTTAGCCTTCGTAAATCACATTTTTTTCTATAATTTCCTTCTCTGTAAAAAGCATACCATATAAAAACCACTCAAGTCAAGAAAAATTTTATAAAAGCTGAAAAAATATCATAAGGAGAGAGATTTTTCGACAAATTTGAACACACCTCTCCGTCTAAATGGAAGCAAGGAATGGAAAGTGAGGAATAATGAAGAAGTGTTTTATCCATAACTACTTGATAT
>JAHIZN010000063.1 GCA_018814245.1 bacterium | reverse complement strand
GAAACAGGAATAATTGCAAATGAGAAAAGCCTGACAAGGGTTGTGTCTCTTATAATTCACACCCTTTGTGGATCTTTCCCTGTATTTGCGTACTATTGTTATGCTTCTGTGGCTTAATGCAACAACCGCACAGCTCGAAAAGGTTCGGCTTTGACGAACGGATTAAAGGCGACCACTATATTTTCACAAAAGATGGTGTCGAAGAAATACTGAATTTGCAACCCAAGAGGTCAAAAGCTAAACCATATCAAGTAAAGCAAGTTCGTAACCTCATATTCAAATATAGATTGAGATTGGAGGAAAATGATGAGTAAACATGAAGTAATCATTTATTGGAGTGAGGAAGACGAGGCATTTATTGCTGAAGTACCTGAATTGCCTGGATGTATGGCAGACGGAAAAACATATCAAGAAGCACTTTCAAATACTGAGATTGTTATTCAGGAATGGATTGAAACTGCAAAAAAATTAGGGCGATTAATCCCACAACCTAAAGGCCGACTGATATATGCCTAAAAATGGAGGAATCGTAATGTCAGATAATATTGTCAGACCAGCGAAGGTACAGATAAAGTCTGCCCCTTCACGCTACAGAAATCCGATATCAAAATATATCATCTACCGTGATCATAAATGTATTAATTGCGGTAAGTGTGTTGAGGTTTGCGGGTTTGAGGTTCATCAACAGGCAGGTAGTACCTCATTTTCAAGGGCAAGTGAGCATAAGTGTATTGGGACATCGTGCAATGCCTGTGTTGATCAGTGTCCTAATGGGGCATTGAGCGTTATCATCAATCCTATGATTGAAATGCTTGGGGATTACCGCTGGACAAGCGACCTTATCCTGTCCACATGGTATCAGGCAGAGACAGGTAAATTGCCGACAAATGGGCTTGAATACAGTACAGGAAACTCTAGCGGCGGATTTGACAGGCTCAGGATTATATTTCCCAAAAATCCCCCGATTGAATTGAAAGATGATGAAATAAGTACCAGTATTCCACTTAACAGACGGAATGATTCGGCATACAGGGTTGAAATAGGTTTGCCAATTTATGGCGGCGGAATGTCATTTGGCTCGGTTGGGCTATCCACTATAATTGGCAAGGCAAGGGCAGCTAAGGCATGGAATACCTTTACCTGTACGGGTGAGGGTGGATACCATTCTACACTGTATCCATATGATGATCATGTTATTACCCAGGTGGCAACCGGGCTGTTCGGGGTAAGGGAAGATACCATCAAACGGGTTAAGATTGTTGAATTTAAGTATGCTCAAGGGGCAAAACCGGGATTGGGCGGGCATTTGCTTGGGGATAAAAACACGCCGGATGTGGCGGCAATGCGTGAGGCTGTGCCAGGTTCGCCGCTTTTTTCACCATTTCCATTCCATTCAGTCTATTCAGTTGAGGATCATAAAAAGCATGTTGACTGGATAAAGGCTATGAATCCCAAGGCATTGGTCTCGGTCAAGGTCTCAACCCCAACAGATGTTGATATGGTGGCAATTGGCAGCTATTATGCTGAGGCACATATTATTCACATAGATGGCAGCTATGGCGGGACAGGGGCAGCACCAAATATTGCCAAGAAGAATATTGCCATGCCCATAGAGTATGCTATCCCAAAGGTACATAACTTCTTAAAGGCTGAGGGTGTCAGGGATAAGATAACCCTGATTGCTTCAGGCGGGATTCGTACTGCTCATGATGTAGCCAAGGCAATTGCCCTTGGTGCAGATGGGGTGGTTATTGGTACGGCAGAGATGGTTGCCCTTGAATGTGTCAGGTGCGCCAACTGTGAAAGCGGTCGTGGATGCCCGCGGGGTATTGCAACAACAGACAAAGAATTAACCCATCAGTTTAATTCTGAATGGTCAAGCCAAAGGCTGATTAACCTCCTCTCATCATGGCATGGTCAATTGGTTGATATTCTTAAACGGTTGGGCATGAGGAGTATTCGGGAATTGGTTGGCAGGCATGATTGTCTGGAATATGAAGGGGTAATGATACATGATAATTGATATTTCACGGCGGAAAGGGATGGGAGTCTCACGCGGAGACGCGGAGAACGCTGAGAGGAATAAAAAGGGTGGAAAAACAAATGGTAAATAATTTTGCAGAAAAAATCATTAATTCAAGGGCAAAACTAAAAGAGGATAAAAAAGATAAATGGCAGACTGAGGCAGAGGGCGGCTGTGGGGTTGTTGGGTTTGCCTGCTCTGTCCCTGTTCGCGGACGGCATATCTTTGAGCCATCCATACAGATGCACAATCGCGGTAATGGTAAGGGCGGCGGGATTGCTGCGGTTGGATTTGACCCAAAGCAGCTTGGGGTAAGCCAGCAAACACTTGATGACTGCTACCTGCTCCAGATTGCATTATTGGACCCTATGGCAAGGGGTGAGGTTGAAAAAGACTGTATTGCCCCATTCATGGATGTTGTTGAATCATCGATGATTACTACTATCGATGATTATCAATCGATTGATCTGGAGGTTAAGCCTCCAGATGTCTGCCGATACTTTGTCAGGGTAAAGGAGGATGTGCTATCTAAATTTATTGACGAACATAAGCTCTCTGGCATGGATTTGCGAAGGGCAGAGGATGAATTCATCTATCAGAATACATTCAAACTGAACAAGCAGTTTTACGCGTCTCTTGGGGAGAAAAGGGCGTTTGTCCTTTCCCATGGCCGTAATATGATGATACTAAAGGTAGTTGGTTATGCTGAACATGCGGTGCAATATTACAAAATGGAGGATTTTAAGGCTCATGTCTGGATTGCCCATCAACGCTATCCCACCAGGGGCAGGCTCTGGCATCCTGGCGGGGCACACCCATTTATCGGGTTAAATGAGGCATTGGTGCATAATGGTGATTTTGCTAACTACCATTCAGTAAGCGAATACCTTTATCAGCGGAATATACAACCATTATTTCTGACCGATACAGAGGTATCTGTCCTTGTCTTTGACCTATTGAACAGGACATACGGGTATCCGCTGGAATATATTATCGAGGCATTGGCGCCAACAACAGAGCTTGATTTTGATCAGCTGCCTGTTGAAAAGCAGGCTATATATCGGCACATTCAGGAGCTTCATGTTCATGCCTCACCCGATGGGCCCTGGCTTTTTATCATTGCCCGAAATGATGCAGAGAATAAACGATTTCAGCTTATTGGCATTACCGATACTGCCATGCTCAGGCCCCAGGTATTTGCCCTGCAAGAGGGAGAGATAAAGATAGGGATAGTCGGCTCAGAAAAGCAGGCGATTGATGCTATCCTGCATAATCTTTCCAAAGAGGATGCAAGATTTCACCTTGTAGCAGATAAGTATTGGAATGCCCGCGGCGGAAGCCATACAGACGGCGGGGCATTTATCTTTACCCTTGAGGAAAACGGCGGAGAGCAAAAGGGATTTGTTTGTACGGATAAGTTTGGCAATGTTATTAAAACCAATGAGAACCAAAAACACTCGGATCTGACCATTAGCATCCAGACACCGCAACAGGCTCAGTCAATCAAGGAAAGATTGCTTGAATGTTCAGCTATGGAATTGTTTGAATATCTAAGGGATAATATCAGGGATTGGGACTACAATACCTTCCGCTGGGTTTGTCAGGAGATAGTAGATGCGGCTGGCAGGAATGTTGATAAGACAAAGATGATTGAGATACTTACCCTGTTCAATGACCGACAATATGATACTGGTACAAAAAAGAGAAGCGGGATACTGGAAATACTTAAGATAACTTTACACAATATCTTTGAGCAGACAGAGGATTTGACCACAGGTGTTGATGGAACATACAAACTGATTGACTTCAAGAGGCGGGATACCCTGAGGCCACCCAAAGGCAGTGAACAGGTGTTGGTAATCAATGCCAGTGACTTTACCCCTGAGGGTGAGGATTGTGATTCTCATCTGATAGTGGATGCCTA
This sequence comes from bacterium, assembly GCA_018814245.1. Classification (GTDB taxonomy): domain Bacteria; phylum UBA9089; class CG2-30-40-21; order CG2-30-40-21; family CG2-30-40-21; genus CG2-30-40-21. Next base: position 2,144 of record JAHIZN010000063.1, on the reverse strand, counting down.
TAATTTAGGCTGGAAAAGGTTTATCTGTTATGCGTATCTTGGGCAACGGTTCTGCGGCTGCGGGCTTGGATTGAATACACAGGGTGTTCGGATTGATGTCTATGATTCATCTGGGGATTATATTGCCTCAGGGATAGATGGACTGGAGATCTTTATCCATGGGAATGCTCAGGATCAATTGGGACAGATAATGAAAAGCGGAAAGCTTGTTATTTATGGTGATGTGGGGCAAACATTTATGTATGGTGCCAAGGGTGGCAGTGTTTATGTTCTTGGCAATGCTGCCGGAAGACCCATGATCAATGGAGTGGGCAAACCAAGGGTAGTTATAAACGGCACATGCCTTGACTTTTTGGCTGAATCGTTTATGGCTGGCGACCCATTAAATGGCGGCGGTTTTGTTATCCTTAATGGAGTCGAGTTTGATGACCATGGCAAAATTGTAGAGCAACCCAGCCCGTATCCAGGATCAAACCTCTTTTCCCTTGCCTCTGGCGGTGCTATCTATGCCCGTGATCCGCATAAAAAATTGGTGGATGCCCAGCTGAATGGCGGTGAATTCGCTCGTTTCACCAAGGAAGATTGGCAGGTTATTCTTCCATATTTGCAGGAGAATGAACGATTGTTTGGTATTCCTGTTGAAGAGCTGCTCGTTGTTAATGGTGTGAGAAAAGAGCCTGAAGAGGTCTATCGTAAGGTTAGCACTGTAAAACGAAAGGTGATGGTTGAGATAGAGGAAGAGGATTGATTAATGCTCGGCAGGCTGTTACGGAATAGGAATTGGCATGAGAAGCATACAGTCGTGTCAACCTTAATTTGACGCATAACAATTTGTAGGGACATCCCTGTCAGAGAGGCTCCCTCCTTGTGGGTGTTCGTTAAGCAGGGACAAGGGAGTAGCACCCCTGGCACCCTGCAGCTACGGTGTGATCGATTGTTGTGTGTGGGAATCTTTGTAACTGCGACCTGCCAGAGGTGCTACCTCCTTGTGGTCGCTTATTGGTGGGGCAGAAATAGGGGAGGCAGCACCTCTGGCACTCTGTTCATACATAATTAACTATGCGACAATTAACAGTTGATACGACAATACAGCATATTGTGTTAATCTCAGTAGGCGGAGGATATTTCAAGATGTTAGCAAAAAGAATAATCCCATGCCTTGATGTAAAAGACGGAAGGGTGGTCAAGGGAGTAAATTTTCTCAACCTTATTGATGCAGGTAATCCAGTTGAGGTTGCCAGAAGATATGAAGCGGAAAAGGCAGATGAGATAGTATTTCTGGACATTACTGCATCCTCAGATAAAAGAGATATAATTATTGATGTGGTGAAAAAAACCTCTGAACAAGTGTTTACCCCACTAACAGTTGGCGGCGGTGTCAGGGAGTTGGATGATATCAGGCGACTGCTTAATGCTGGTGCAGACAAGGTTTCTATGAATACGGCTGCGATTAAGAGGCCTGATTTGATAAAGGATGCAGCCAATCGCTTTGGGTCACAGTGTATCGTGGTAGCTATTGATGCCAAAAGAAAAGCAGATGAAAGATGGGAGGTATTTGTTCATGGTGGACGAACACCAACCGGGATTGATGTGATTGATTGGGCAAAAGAGGCAGAGTCGCTTGGTGCAGGGGAGATACTCCTTACTTCTATGGACTGTGATGGTACTAAGGATGGGTATGACATCGAACTCACCCGTTTAGTCTCACAAAGTGTACGCATTCCAGTAATTGCCTCTGGCGGGGCAGGGTGCATGGAACACCTTTATCAGGCATTGACCCAAGGGATGGCTGACGCTGTTCTGGCTGCCTCTATCTTCCATTTTCAGGAAATATCCATACCAGAAGCCAAAAGATATTTACAGGCAAGAGGGGTAGCTGTATCAATCTCTTAACTCGGACAAGCCGAAACCAAAAGGGATGTGTATTAAATTACGAAAGAGCTTATCAGCCAGCAGCTATTGCAACGGAAAGAGGTAGCACCTCTATCGGAGAAAGAACCACAAAGGGTGTAATATCTTAGGGAGAATAATTACAACGATAATAAGGTAAAGATGAGCTTGATGAGGGTTCATCTTAAGAATTTACACCCTTTGTGGCTCTTTCCCTGTAATAGTGTTGCACTTGCTTGTGGCATGTGCGGGGT
>JAHIZN010000424.1 GCA_018814245.1 bacterium | reverse complement strand
GTGAAAACTCATGATTTGGGCATCAATGCTACGACAGATTAACGAGAAGAGAAAGAACCACAAAGGGTGTAAATTCTTAAGATGAACCCTCATCAAGCTCATCTTTACCTTATTATCGTTGAATTATTCTCCCTAAGATATTTACACCCTTTGTGGCTCTTTCCCTATAGCGAGATTGACATGACAGATTGTGCTGCAACAGATTGTAGAGACAGAGGGCAGGAACGAGGGGACTTGCCCAATTATCGTGAACTTGAGTTTTCACACAGTCTGTGGATGGGCGACTTGTCGGTATCATATGTCGCATAACCAAGTCAGGGAAGGTTCGCATAATAACAGTCTATGAAGATAACCCAAAAAAATAAGTGGAAGGAGCGAAACATGAATTTTTGGGAAAACGAAACTTGTGAATATTGTAGCGGGCTAATCCTTGAGAAGCGTGTTACCATGCATCGGAAGGTCAAGGGGGAACTATGTATTAATTGAAGGTGTGCCTGCAGGGGTATGTACTCAGTGCGGTATGCGATATTATGCGGCGAATGTACTCAAGACAATCGAAGAGAGTATCCGGGGACGACGAAAAACAGAGCGAGAAGTGTTGGTACCTGTATACTCACTATGACTCGAAAGGCTGTTACGAAACTGATAATTAGCGTCAACACCATACCTTATACAGTACCTGCCGATGAGCTTAGCACAACATGCTGTATGCTTTTCGTGCCGAATTTCTATTCCGTAACAGCCTGTCGAGTTATAGATTAAATAGAGGTGATTCCCATGAAACTTAGGGTGATAGTTCATGAAGCAGAAGAAGGGGGATATTGGGCTGAAGTGCCTTCAATCCTTGGGTGTGCAACACAGGGGGAGACCTTTGAGGAATTGCTTCACAATCTTTATGAAGCTATCGAAGGGTGTTTGTCTGTAGATATAAGGGACATGCAGCTTACCAAAAGGGATAAAATGCTGGAGATAGCGGTGTGAAAAGTATTTCTGGAAAGGATTTTGTTCTACTACTAAAGGAAAAGGGATGGATATTGAAAAGGATAAATGGTAGTTACCATATTTATGCCAAGACAGGAGATCCTGTTCGTATTTCTGTACCTATTCACGGCAATAACTCATTGAAAATTGGACTATTGAAGTATTTCATGAAGGTTGCGGAAATTGATGAAAGCGAATTATGATCAGGCTTACTCAATATAGAGGAAAATTATGCAGCTAAAATCAATTCTTGCATCTCTATTTCTTTGCCTTATCCTTGTTTTGCCATGTGATGCAGCAAGGGATAAGTATATTGAAATAGCTACATTCAATATTGAACACCTTACCACCAAGGGTAAGAACATAAAGCAGATTGCCCGGGTAATCAAGGATCTTGGACTGGATGTGGTTGGTATTGAAGAGATTGAAGATGTAAAGGCACTTGAGAAATTAATCAGCTATCTTGATGGCTTCAAGTATAAGATAAGCAGCGGAAATGCTCCTATCCGTGTAGGAATAATCTATAATAGCTCCACTATAGATGTTTCTCAAACAAGCCAGATATCGTCCCTTACCCTGAATAATCCGAAGATGTTCAGACCGGGATTAAGGATACGGGCTAAGGTTAAGCCGGATGGATTTGATTTTACTTTTGCAGTGGTGCATCTGAAATCAAAAAATGGTGGAGAGAGACAAACCGATCCATATCGTAGGCAGCAGATTCAATGTTTATCTAATTGGATGGATGCGGAATTACAAAGAAATCCCAAGGAACGGGATATTATTATTGTTGGTGATTTTAATGAATTAATAGAACGGGCTCCATTTACTCCCCTTATCAGGCGAAAGGATGTGAAGATACTGACCGGGGATCTTCCCCCTGGGAATATTTCATATATAGGCAAGGAAGGAAATCGCAGGTATCAATCACTAATTGATCATATTATTCTTTATAAGGGAAAGGGTGGCAGCCTTGATGAATATAAACATGGAAGTATCAGCCTGTTAAAGAATTACAGCAAAAAATACCCCAATTATGATATTCCTGTGCCGCCGAATGGGATTACCGCAGTTTCAGACCATCTGCCGGTTTATGCTGTTTTTTCGACCAAGGATAATGATTGAGTGGTAAGCGTTCAGCAGTCAGTCCGGACAATAACATCAAAGTAAATGGAGCTGACTGCTGATTGCTTCTGATTGATGGTAAACGAAATTGGAGTTATAGATGGAAAGTACCTATTCGGTCAATGGTGTACCGATACGATTGACTTATGAGAGATGGTATCATATTGTTGAAAACCACGATGAATTAGCAAGCTGTTTTCATGAGGTACTTGATACTGTGGGGAATCCAGAGTTTATTGTTCGTGGGAACAAGGGAATATTGAAATCTGCGAAAAATATCGGAATGAAAAAGTGGCTGGTAGTAGTCTACAAAGAACTATCGAAAAGTGATGGATTTATAATTACTGCCTATCTGCTTGATACTAAACCAAAAGGAGAGATAATATGGCGACAGTAACAACCATGAAAACAGTAGATTTTGTTACCAACTGTGTTGCAGTAGCAACCGATATGCTAAAATTACCAACGCATAATATGTGGCTGGACTATGATAGGGAAGCGGATGTACTTTATATGAGTTTCCGTAAACCTCAGCGAGCTACGACGACGATTGAAACTGATAACGATATATTAATTCGGAAAGACGGGAAGAACATTGTTGGTTTGACAATATTAAATGTGAGCAGCAGACAGTGAGAAGAGTTTTACATTCAAACCGCAATTAGCGTTTGAATGCGACTTGGTATAAATGTCAAATAGCAGACAAAAATGTTCGCACTCTGTTATCAAAGGTGCAAAAAATATGAAACTCATTGTAGAACCATCAGAATTAAAAGGCAGCGTTGAAATCCCTGCCTCAAAATCACACACCATCCGAGCCGTTGTTATTGGTTCTCTGGCTGGAGGTAGCCCCTCTGTCAGAGGCAGCACCTCTGACAACGGCATCTCAGAGATTATCAATCCCCTGCATTCAAGCGATACATTGTCAGCAGTAAATGTCTGCCAAGGGCTTGGGGCGGAAATACAAGGTATGGGGAATCGTGAATTGCGAATTGCGAATTGCGAATCTGAAATGGCCGTAGGGGCGGGTTCTAAACCCGCCCTTTCTAAACCCGCCCTTTCTAAACCCGCCCTTTCTAAACCCGCCCTTTCTAAACCCGCCCTGTTTTTTGGGCACAAAGGCACAACAGAGGGAGCCCCTCTGGCAAAGGCATCACCCATGTCAGATGTTTTATTGCCACCTGACTCTGAACCCCAAACCCCTGCTTGGCTTGTCTCTGGAACAGGCGGAAGAATCATGCCCCCAGATGATATTCTTGATGTAGGAAATTCTGGCACAACCCTGTATCTTACCATGGCTATGGCTGCCTTGTGTGATGGGTATTCTGTGTTTACCGGGGATAGTCAGATTAGGAGTAGGACTGCTCAAGCCTTGATGGACAGCCTTAACAGCCTTGGTGCTCATGCGTTTTCTACAAGGGGAAATTCCTGTGCCCCAATCGTTGTTCACGGACGAATAAAGGGTGGAGAGATAGAAATTGATGGGAGTAAAACATCCCAGTATATATCCAGCCTATTGATAACCTGTCCCTTAGCCGATAATGATACAAGGATTCGTGTGATAAATGTTACCGAAAAACCATACATCCAGATGACCATGGATTGGCTCAATGAGCAGGGGATAGAATACTCGCATGAGAATATGGAATATTTTCATATAAAGGGTGGACAAAGCTACCATTCATTCAAAAAAAGGATGCCGGGTGATTTTTCCTCAGCCGCATTCTTTCTCTGTGCCGGGGCAATCACCAATTCAGATATAATGCTTATGGGATTGGACATGAATGATTCACAGGGTGATAAGGCTGTTGTTGATATGCTCTTATCAATGGGTGCAGAAATACGCATTGAATCTGACGGTATCAGGGTTAAGAATAAACAGCTGCATGGTGCTGAATTTGATCTTAGTTCAACGCCTGATGCCCTGCCTGCCATGGCTGTTGTAGGATGCTTTGCTCAAGGAGAAACAAGATTGGTTAATGTTCCTCAGGCAAGGCTCAAGGAAACAGACCGAATCAGTGTCATGTGCAAAGAGCTTTCAAAAATGGGTGCAAAAATAAGGGAATTGCCAGATGGTTTGGTGATTGAGGAAAGCAGTCTACATGGTGCTCATCTTCATGGACATGATGACCACAGGGTTGTTATGGCGTTAGCTGTTGCTGGATTGGCAGCAGAAGGGCAGACCATTATTGATACTGCAGAGGCTATGCAGATAACATTTCCCAATTTTGCACAGTTGATGCAGAAGATGGGAGGGAGAATTAAAAATTATGAATTATGAATTAAAAATGGAGGAGTCAGAATTCAGAATACAGGAGTCAGAATTTTGAAACATCTAAATAGTTACAATCTTTAACCTTAATTCATAATTCATAATTCATAATTTTTAATTATACGAGGAGGTTGTGTTATGATTGGTTGTGATATTGGTGTGTTGTTTAAGGTAACGGTTGCAGGTGGTTCTTATCAGGATGGTAATACCACGCATATTCAGGGCATTCCACCCGGTGTTCGGATTACAGAGGAGCAGATATATTCAGACCTCCTGCTTAGAAAGCCAGGTCAGGATGAGTTGACCTCTCCAAGAAGGGAGCCTGACATCCCTATTATTTATAGCGGGATCAATGCAGCAGATACCATGCCCGGGTTTTCAAACAAGGGATTAACCAATGGTACGCCCATGGTTATTCTTATCCCAAACATGGACAGGCACTTTGAGCATATTGATGCGTATCAGAAAACAAATCGAACCCCTCGCCCGGGTCATGCCTCTTATGCCTCGTATCAAAAATATGGGGAGTGTGATGATGCCATTGGTGCCGGGATATTTAGCGGGAGATATACCTGTACCATTGTCGCTGCTGGTGTTGTAGCCAAAGAGATACTGAAAAGGCATGGTATTGAGGTTACAGGCTATATCAGGGAGGCAGCCGGGGTACGGGCACAGGATATGTCCATTGAGGCAATACGGGAAAGGGTGACTGCCTTCAGAACGATGCGTAAAAAGCATGATCCTGTGTATGATATTATATTTGGACAGGGACGAATCAGGCCAGAGATGAGACTTTTGGAAAAGATGGCGGTTTTGGCTGAATTTGAACCACAAATCCCTGAACTCTATGCCAGAGGTAAAAATATGGATGAGCAGACAATCCGCAAAGAATATGGTGTTCACCCAAAGCTGAATTGCCCTGACCTTGAGGCTGCGGATGAGATGTACAGACGGATTATGGAAATTACCAAGGATGGTGATTCGAGTGGTGGGTTGGTTGAGGTCGTGGCAACAGGACTGCCGGCAGGCATGGGTGAGCCAGTCTTCAGAAAATTGGATGGTGAACTGGGAAAAATGATGAGTATTGCCGCAGTAAAGGCAATTGAGATTGGGGATGGATTTAAGGTTAAGGATATGCGAGGCTCAGAATGCAATGACCAGATGTATGGGGAAGAAGTAGGGGCAGACCTATGTGTCTGCCCTGATAAGCAGGAGACAGAAGACAGAATAAATGGCAAAAGAGGCGGCGTCTCTAACAACAAAGAGGTTTGCTTTAAGTCAAACCATGCGGGCGGGATTGTTGGCGGGTTGACCACTGGTCAGCCGATTGTGGTGAGTCTGGCGGTAAAGCCTACACCAACCATTGGAAAGCCGCAGTCTACCATTGATAAGATTACCCATGAAACCATGATATTGGATGCAGTTACCCGTCGGGACCCAACCATTGTGCCGCGGGTCTGGCCTGTGGCTGAGGCTTTTGTCTCTATTATCCTGCTTGATTATTATATGCAGCATCGGGCGTATCAAGGGATGTAGAAGGTTAGTGTCGTGTCAACTTTAACTTGTCGTATAACCATTTGTAGGGACATCCCTGCCAGAGAGGCTCTCCTCTTGTGGTCGCTTATTGGTGGGGCAGAGACAGGGGAGGCAGTACCTCTGTCACCCCCTGCATTCGCAGAGCCTGCCCCCCTGCATTCGCAGGGGCAGGCTCTGCGAATGCAGCTTATCCTTGCCCACATCTTTGGAGGACAGAATTCTGACGGAAAATGCTGCAAAACAACAGAAACATGTACCGCAAAATGATTAATAATTCAACAATTCATTGATTCAGCAATTGTCAATTGTTGAATTGCTGAATTGTTGAATTGCTGAATTAATGGTGGTTGGACTTGTGGGTAAGGATAAGG
>JAHIZN010000062.1 GCA_018814245.1 bacterium | reverse complement strand
TGAGATATGGGGATAATAATATAATCAATGCCTTAAAATCAAAGGGAAGATTACAGGGTTATCATTCCTAAGGGGATAAGTTGTATTATCCTCATATTTTTCTAATCCCTATATCTCCTTATCTCCTCCATAATCCCCCACATCTCCTTTTCCTACACTACCTGAACGGTTACCCTTTTTTATATTTTTACAACTCAAGATTATCTTGGTTATTGTACAGATAATAACTATGCTCACCTGCAATCGACCCATCAGCAACAAGTCGTGCAATAATTGACTTAGTCAAGAAGTCCCTTTATTCATAATGAGTCCACATACGAATTACCTTTACTGTTTTGATGTCCATTAGAACTTGGTATATGAGACGATGTTGTATGTTAATACGACGAGAACAGGCTCCTTTTAAGTCTCCAATTAATTTCTCAAATGGTGGTGGCTGCTGAAATGGATCTTTTCTTAAAATATCGAACAGAATCTCAGCTTTTGGACGAAGACCTGACGACATAATCTTTTTGGCATCTTTTTGGGCTTGCTTAGTAAAGACAAGTTGCCAAATCACCATTCCAATTCCTCATTGCATTTTTCAATAGGTGTTTCAAGCCCTTCCCGAATTGACTCTCTCATTCCTGGGATTGATAGTAAATAAAGCGTTTCTTGTATTGCCATCCAATCTTCCTCTGCAATAAGGACAGCACTGGCTCTTTTACCTGTTATTTGGACAGGTTGATGGGATAATGTAACTTCATCCAATAGCTTATATAGTTTTGTCCTTGCTTTTGTGGATGTCAATGTCGTCATGTCCATTGCCTCCATAAATATCGTACCATATTGCGTGCGTATTGTCAAGTCTTAATTTGACATCAGACTTCCTTAGGGAATGTAAATGAATTACCTTTACACTTCCTAATTGTAGCTGCAGGATTTATCCCTGCCCGATGAGCGACCGCAAGGAGGTAGCACCTCTGGCAGGTCGCAGCTACTATAAAATCAAAAACTGTAAATAAAATGTAAACTTTATTTATTTACAGTTCCTTAGCCATTTCCTTTCCCCACTCAGTAGCAGAAAATATATCATCCAATGATGGATTCAGAACAACCTTATGGCTATCCATGACCTGTTTTATTATCCTTGGAATATCCATAAATCCAATTTGTCGGGCTAAAAATCGACTTACGGCTATCTCATTGGCTGCATTCAGAACAGCTGGCATTGTCCCGCCTATCTTGATGGCATCATAGGCAAGCTGCAAGCATGGAAATCGTTCTGTATCAGGCTCCTCAAAGGTTAAGCCTCCTATTGATGCCAAATCCAGCCTTTCAATTACCCCATCAAGCCGCTCTGGATAGGATAGGCAATAAGCAATTGGTGACTTCATATCAGGCACAGAGAGTTGTGCTATCACACCTCCATCGACCAACTCAACCATAGAATGGATAATAGATTGGGGATGAACAATTACCTGAATATTTTCTGCTGGTATTCCAAAAAGATGATGTGCCTCAATAACCTCTAACCCTTTATTCATCAAGGTTGCTGAGTCAATGGTTATCTTTGCCCCCATACTCCATGTAGGATGCTGCAGGGCATCATCAGGGGTTATGGATTCAAGATCCTTTCTGTGGCAAAACGGTCCGCCTGAAGCCGTAAGAATAATTCTCTGTATCTCATGGCTATTTCTTCCATGAATACATTGAAAAATAGCACTGTGTTCGCTGTCTATGGGCAGGATTTTGACTCCATGCTCTCTTGCCAGATCCATCATAATACTGCCTGCAGCAACCAATGTTTCTTTGTTTGCCAAAGCAATATCCTTGCCGCATTTGATTGCTGCAATTGTTGGAGCAAGCCCTACAACCCCAACCATAGCTGAAACAAGCAGATCAACATCCTTCATGACTGCTATTCTGACATGTCCCTCTTCTCCGCTTAATATTTCAACAGAATATCCTTTAAGCATCTGCCTGAGCTGAGTTTCGCTATCAGTATCCATGACAGATACTACCTCAGGCTTAAACATTCTCACCTGTTCAGCCAATAGATTAACATTCCTGCCGGCTGACAGTGCCATAACCTTAAATCTTTCGGGATACCCTTGTATCACCTGAAGACAATTTACACCAATAGAGCCTGTTGAACCAAGCATGGCTATTCTTTTCATCACTTCTATCTTCTGACTCCTGAATTCTGTTTATCAGGGCAGACACATAGGTCTGCCCCTACTGCCACAACATCCAATAATACAAAAACGGTGTTGTAAGGATTACGCTATCAAATACATCCAGCAGTCCACCGTGCCCTGGTATCCAATTACCAGAGTCTTTTACCCCGGCAGCTCTTTTGATGGATGATTCTATCAAATCACTTATTTGACTGATGATACTTAAGGCAAAACTAAGAAAAATGATATGAACCGCAGGTATCTGATAAAGACCCATATAATTAAGAATAATATTTACTACTACACCTGCTATCATACCGCTGATACATCCAGCTATCGCACCCTCAACAGATTTGTTTGGGCTTATTTGAGGCATAAGTTTATGCTTGCCAAACCTTGTCCCAAAAACATAGGCACCTGTATCTGTAAGCCAAACTACCATAAATAGAAAAAATATCATGGAACTGCTGTTTGGCAGGTGTCTTATCAATATCAAATGACTCAAAAGATATGCCACATAGATGACCGCAGCCAGCGTTGGACCAAACCTCTTCAGAAATTCATTCCGAGATAAAAGCCCACAAATAAATAACAACCAAAATAAAATAAGAAAACATCCTGAAAAAAGATGATACCATGATGGTTGGATGTAAGAAATGATTATTAAGGGGATTGCGAGGACAAAGCAGAGTATCTTAAATGGCTTTGCGCCACTTCGACTGATCAACGAAATAATCTCTATCAATCCAATAATAATAACTCCAGCTATTATTAAAGAAAAAAACAGACTGTATTTACTAAAGATAGAATATATCAAAAAAGGAATAAATAATAAAGCAGGTACCAGTCTTACTCTCATGCAATATCTCCTAATTACAATTAAAAATTATGAATTAAAAATTAAAAATTGAAGGAGAAGAAAATAATTTTTATTTTCCTTTCCTTCCCTCATTTTTAATTCATAATTTTTAATTTTAACTGCCCTGTCCCTATAAAGCAGCAGTGCCGCCAAATCGTCTCTTTCTTTTTTGATAATCAATCAATGCCTGATAAAAATGCTCACGATTAAACTCAGGCCAATATATAGGGGTTATCCAGAGTTCTGTGTAGGCAATCTCCCATAATAGAAAGTTGCTTATCCTCATCTCACCTGATGTGCGAATCAGCAGATCAACCTCCGGCAAATCAGCAGTAGACAGATATCTTTGAAACACCGCTTCATTGATTTCATCTACCTGTATCTTTCCAACATGAATATCAGCTGCAAGATGAGATACCCCATCAACAATATCAGCCCTGCCGCTATAGTTTAAGGCGATATTTAGTATGAGTCCGGAATTCTTAGATGTCGCCTTGGTTGCTTTATCTAATTCCCTTTGCACCAACTCAGGCAGTTGATAGATTCTACCCATAAACCTTATCTGCACATTCTGTTTGTTGAGATTTTCTACCTCCATCCTCAAATACCTGCACAACAATGTCATTAAGGCTTCAATTTCTTTTGGTGGTCTTGACCAGTTTTCCGTAGAAAAGGCATAAAGGGTTAATGCCTTTATGCCCATATCATTAGCTGTCTGTATCACCCTTTTTACTGACTTCATCCCTGCCTGATGCCCTGCTATTCTTGGTAATCCCATGGATTGTGCCCATCTGCCATTACCATCCATAATAATAGCCACATGTTCAGGCAAACGACTTCTATCTATCAAGGAAAGAATTTCTTCATTCTCATTTTTTATTTTCATAGCGTTATTTATCCTCTTGTTAGCCAGTAGCAAGTGCAAATAGAGAAGAAAGAACCACAAAGGGTGTAAACACTTAGGGAAAATAATTGCTGGCGGCATAACAAGGTGATTGCAAATGAGAAGAATCTGACAATGATTGTATTAATGGATTACACCCTTTGTGGTTCTTCTTCTGTAACATGTTGCACTTGCTCCTGGCATGTGCGACTGAATGATAAAGATAATAGTGCAATTATTAGCCTTTAGCCATCTATTTTGCCACCCTCTACCCCTGCCATCGGCTGACTGTTCATCCTCCCGAAGGTTCTAAACCTTCGGGAGTAGCACTCTATTCCTGCCGCATTTCTACTCTTCTATAATTGCCCCTACAGGACAAGACTCTACACAGTCTCCACAGTCCACACATTCATCTGTAATTTTATACTTATCTTCTCCTTCCTCAATGGCATTGTTCGGACATGCCTCTAAACATGTACCACATGCCACACACTCATCAGTAATAATATAAGCCATTTTTCACACCCCCTTTTAAGTAAAATTATGAATTATGAATTATGAATTATGAATTAGTAATTATTCAGATAGCCCATTTTTTAATAGTTTCGTACCGATCGACCAGCAATTCTCGGTGAACAAATGCGATATTGATGTTTTTATCCACTACATTCACCAGTGAGTGATATTTGTCATATTCCATATTCAAAACCAGAGAAACAGGTTTTTCTGGTCAACCTATTTAGGGCATAAATATCAC
>JAHIZN010000423.1 GCA_018814245.1 bacterium | reverse complement strand
TTTTCACAAAATTTACAGAAGAACCGATAAAATAAGATTACCCATTTGAGGTAGGAAAGAGCCATTAATCTTAATTGCACAGCTCGTATCATTTCGGCACCCAGACCCCACACGGCACCACCCGTTCAAATGGCGTACCGCCCCCATGGGTATATGGTTGATGTGACCTTCGCAAATAGCAAAATCCATGGTCAGAAAGGATAAATATCAGACTATTTGGCTGAAACCTCTTCAGGAACGGAACAATATTACCCTTTATATCCAATTCTATCCCCTGATAGAGATGATACAAATCTTCTGTTGCATGATGAATCCTGCTATCAATGAGGTTAAGATTGATTACCTTAAGTTTTACATTAGATTCAATAAGATCAATCATCTCGTCCTGATGATATACCCTGTCTGCTGCAACCATCATGGAAAACTCTTCATTTGCTATCCAGCCAAAGGACTCGTCTGTCTGAAGTATTGCCCTTCTGTTCACCTCGGTTGTGGTTGGCTCAATGGCTAAGACGGGAATAACCTCACATAGCTTGTGATGCTGGAATGCTGCCTCAAGAGAGGGAAGGAGATATGTCCAGAGATCCCATCTCATTCCATCTAAAATGATAATATATGCGTTGTTATCTGGATACTTAAGTCGATAAACCTGATAAATTTGTTGAATAAATTCAGCACTCGTGAGGCAGCATTCCTGACAATTGCCTTTGCCAGAGGTGCTGCTTCGCCAATCTTCTTGCTTGAATTTATCCATATACCCGATAATCCTTCCATTACACCTTGCCAAAAGCTCATCAACAAGCGTTTGTGGCAGGAACTCCTGCCGAAGGTTCAGTGAAAGCAGCTGCTCGAGCATGAAGTTTATTCTGGAGATAACGCTTGTGTATTCAGTGATAATATCCCTTTGAGGTATCACTCTCCGCGTCTTCGCATCTTCGCCAGAGGGCAACCACAGGGGGTTGCCCCTACAGCACCCTTCCCGCGTCTTTGCGTCTCCGCGTAAGCCATCTTCTCTTCCAGCTTTCTCTCTCCTCTCCGCGCCCTCCGCGTCTCCGCGTGAGCCTCCCCCTCCTGATATCAGCATCGACAGGATATTGCAAACATCATTCATCAGGTTAAGGTGCGGCCATTCCTGGGGCAGCACCCATGGCAGGGGAAGTCCCTCTGCCGGAGTGAGCCCCTCTGGCGGATGTATCACCCCTTGTTTATGCCCGCCTGCTTTCTGCCGTAATCCCTCGCAAACAATCCCTCTTGAGTGAGCCTTTCCGACATGATTCCCCTCCTGGGATGAGCAGGGGTGGGTTCTCCCCTCACAAACAATCCCCGTTGAAAGGACACCCCCGGCAAGGGCAGCACCCTTTGTCTCTGCCATCATCTGCTTCAAGAGACAGCACCCTGCATATTTTGAGACAAACTCAAACACATGCTCATTTCTGATAAACTCACAAAGCTCTGATGGGGAAAGGGTATTTATCCTCAACTCAGATAGTATCTGCTCCCTCATCCCATCAGGAATCTGTGCCTCTACAGATGCTGGATAATGGATGTCAGCCTCAAGCAATCGATTTCCATGCTCAACGATACAGCCCAGTTCCAAGCTGTTAAGGTGATATGAACCGCGCAGCACCATACTTTCTTCAGGATTAAGGTGCTGAGCAAGACAGCAGGTAATCCAGAACGCATCCCTGAACCTCTGCCCATCTTCGTTAATAACATCTATAACCGGCAGATAGTCATCAAGCCCTGTTCCCTGCTGCTTATGAGAGGGCATGATATGAATATAAACATCATTCTTTATCCCCTCAAGCCATTCATCAATGATATTTAACAAGTCATGTTTGGTAAATTTTCTCCCCTCAAGCCTCAAAAGCAGGTCATGAATATCCCTTTCCACAACAAGCACCTGTCCCATCAATGCCTTGTTTATTCGAGCCATCATCTCACCTGTCAATAAATACCTTAGCTCGAGTACCAAAGTTCTTAAGTTCTGAACATCTAAACTTAATAACTTTTGAAGCTCTGAACATTCTTCCACCATCGAAAGCCCGCTCAGGTGCCGCATATACAGCTCTAATTTCTCCCTTGACTTACCTGCCTGAAGACCGCAAATATACTCCCCTATCCCTGAAACAAGGATACCCATTATTTCCTCAGTTTTAGGTCCGGATACTACATCTCCCAGCCGATACCCGCAGCTGCACTGTGGGCTAAACCCAATTTCTCCCCTCAGATTCCTTCGACAAACACTTGGAGCCTCCCGAAGCAACTGTTCTACCCTGACCAAGTCATTTTTTACTACAATCAAAGAGAGTACGGAAAGCCTTTCCAACAGCCCATACTCAATACCCTGCCGTATCCCGCTTATCCGCTGAAAATATTCATCAATATAAAACTCCTGATGGGCTGTCAGGTATGTGGACTGATACCCCTCATAAAATGAATAAAAATCTCTTTTGAACCCCTCAAACCCTCCCTTGAGGATTATATCCCCTATATTTAATAATCTCTCTAAAAGCTGCTGATGATTCTTTTTAAGCTGACTGTAAGATGATGGAATAAACATGCGGGGATGTGTGAGATAACTGAAGATACGAGTATATTCTTCAACTTCTGCTTTAAGAAAATTAAATACTGATGAAACCTCAGGATACACTCCAACTATTAATGGATTCTCATTTATAAATTTCAGACACCTTTCCATCCCGCATTTTGAGTCATAGCTTGTCTTTATCTCATCACAAAGCTGCAAGACAAGCTTGCTCTTTTCCTCTATATCGCTTATTGGTATTCTGCCAAAGGATGGATAATCGCTGTATCGCTGGATTAATCCCTGAATCTCCTGGTAATTCTTTTCTTCTCTGTGCTTAAACTTAGCTACAGCCTCCCACAACTCCTTTTGCAGGCTAAGGTTAAATGGCTCTATTTCCCTCATGCCCCAGATAAACGAGGCATCCTTCAAATATGATTGATACTGTGCCTCAATCAGCTTTCCCTCACCAAGCTCCCCTACCCCATCCATATAGAATTTAGCAGGTGAAGAGAAAATTACCACCCTGCCCTCTTTATATGGGGTAAGATAACCGGATTGAAGGAGTATAGAGGTCAAGAGATAAAATGGGTGTTTTGTTAATCCCCATATACCCTTGCGCATCTTAAGATACAGGTCAGAAATGGGGATAGAATTACAGGGGAGAATATAGGAAAGATAGCTGCTCAAAAGCTCATTCTTAACCGGCTCTATCTCTAAGCTAAAATAATTTCCCGATCGTTTAACCACACCCATAGGGATCAGCACCCCTTCAATTGGGTTATATACACCCTTATCCTTTGCCTCTTTGATGGTTATTTTTCCAGAAGCAATGAACGCATCCCACAATGCCTCTACCATATGTCTGGACATAGATTCTACGAAGGGCATTATCTCCCGATGCCTCGGATAAACATTGGCAAGGACATCATTTAGAATCGTACCAAGCATCTTTTCAAAGGGCAGGTACCCCATCTGAAGAAGGTTAATCTCAAGTGCTTTTTCAAGGCTAAAGATTGTTCCATTGAAATAGGCATTAACCACTATTTCCTTTACCAGGGCAATCTCCTTTTCCAGTATTTCATTCAGGATACTGAGGAGTTCTTTTGCTTCGGGATTGGCTGCAAGCTGTTTCTTGAGAACAAGGTGAGCATACATCATAAAAATCTTGTCCATATCCTGAATCTCTTCCGGAAGCCAGACAAATACACACCTGGCAGAAGGGCTGCCGCCGACAGAGGAGCTTCCCCCTCCAGAGGGGCTCCGCTGTCCCCCATGGTCAAACTCAAGGAGCTGTCTGATATACCCCTGTTGTTTAACCACATCCTCCGGCATTCCCATCAAGAGACAAAAATCAACCTCTGTGGTCAAAATCTCAAGATACAACCTTTGTATCTCCTGAAGGCTTATCCCCCTGAGGTCGCGAAGGATAACCCTGCCCTCACGGGCAGTATTTTGCCATTGAACAAGTGTTCTGTAAATCCTGACCCTCATCATATCCGCAAGCGGCAGATACACAGGATTTATAAGGTTTAATACCTCTGGCAAGACATTGGTTTTATCCATGTCCCTTAAGATTGCCTTTGTTTCTTGAGTAATTATCTGGGCAGCATTTGCCTCAAGATCAAGGTAATAAACCGTACAAGTGAGGTCTTTAGCCGTCTCTGACTTGATATAGGCTGCCTCCTGCAATAATTTATCAAGGATTACCTCTCGCAGAAAATCATAATTGATGCTGCCATCAATCCCACTTATTCGATAGAGAAGCATGTCAGCTAACTCCCGCAGGGTATGCCGATTTTCGAGCGGGGATATTTCAGTCAGGATAAGTATCTTTATCAATCGCATGGAAAGCATCTGAAGAGAGGTATCCTCAAATATCTCCGGGATATGCTGCTCAAAGTACTTGTAAGCAATATTATAATAACCTTGTGTTTCCACCATCTCACGAATTCTAAGGCTGAAATGGTCAAAAATAGTATCTGGTGATAGAAGATATGAGGCATCCTGATACAATATTCCCTGTATCTTCCTCGATTCATCGCCTGTAATCTGATAATGGATATAATCCACAACACCACGATGCTGGGAAAAGAGCCTCATCAAGCCCTCCAGCATCCTTAATGTATAGGGATGAACCGGATAGATCTCTGCAAACCTCTCAAACGATATTTCCAGATGTGGAAATGCATCCCTCAGTTGTTTATAAACAGACTTGAGGCTGTCCATTGCCTCTGTTTTCTTGATGATTAACCTGCGGCTGATAAGGTCTGTAATATGCCGTGAAGAAATAGTCAGCCTTTTGGGGTAGCGATCCTTGATCCGATTAAAGAGGTTTTGCTGAATATGACCGGTCTCTTCTATCTGCTCCTGCAATGAAGCAATTATCCATAACGGCTTGTTTGCTGCCTCCTCCCCAAGATGCTGAAGGAATCTAACATCTTCATTAAAGCTGGCAGGAGTAGACTTAGCTCTTAAAAATTCAGATAATTCATCAAGTATTAAAACAAGCCCGTCATACCCATAATCTATTTTGTATTGCCATATTTTCTTAAAGGCATCATCCCGTTCATATTCAAGACGGATAGGAAGTGTTTCTAAAGATTCGAGGTATCTGACAGCCATTTGGCAGGCATCATCCGGGCTTTTGTGAACAATTTCCTGCCATTGCTCATGCCCCATACCAAGAGAGGACAAAAAATCAGGGTGTCTGGGTAAGACATAGTGGTTGAAGTTATTCAGCAGCCTGCTTACCCTGGCAATAACCACTGCCCGAGAGGTAGCACCTCTGGCGGAGGTAGCACTTATGGCAAAGGCATCACCCCTGGCAGGTGCTGCCCCACTCTGATCCCCTACCCTATCCATTTGAGGGTAGACACATAGGTCTACCCCTACACCGTCCCCTCCGCGTCTCCACATCTCCGCGTGAGCATCCCGCTCCCCTACCCTATTGAACTGCCTCTCCACCCCGCCAAAGACAATATCCTCCAGTGTATGTGCCGCAGAATAGTGTTGAAGCGGTATCTTTGTTACCAGATAACGATTGTCTCGCAGTTGCCTGAATTCTTCAAATATCGTACCCTTTGCCACACCTGCCGGCGAGGGACAAGAAGGAGCTGTTTCTGTGATCACTGCCGCCTGCCCACTGACTGGCACTACCGCATCCCATGCCCATTCATGCTCAAGCAAAACCGAAAGAAATGACAGAAAATGAGACTTCCCTGTTCCATAATGCCCCTGAAGAAATATTCCACACCCATTGCCCCCTGATGAGGGAGTCCCACTATTAATATTTGCCGACTGAAGGGAAACGCCCCTGTCAGAAGTAGTACCTTCGGCAATAGATTGCAGCACCACCCTCAGATTATGTCCTGTTTCTTCAGTAATGACAAAGGTATTCAGCAACTCAATCAATTGTTGACAATCGCAACTCTCTGTCTCAGAAAGTTGAATAACAGTTTTAATTGGTGGAACTTGAATCAAATCATATATCTTCATATTCCTTTTCCTTCAACTCTTTTTTCAGCTTTCGCATTATTCCAAACAACTTTTTATTGTCAGGATATTTAGCTATCAACTCAGCAATTAATTCTTCCATATCCTTCAGTCTTTTTGTCTGGCGATAGGCAGAAAACAGAGAGTTTCTCACATAGATATCATCAGGGTCATTGAGCAAGCAACAGCTGAGGGTATTGATCACACCATCATAATCCTTCATTCTGGCATAACAAAACCCTAACTGTTTACGGGTGAAAAGGTTATCGGGTTTTAGCCTTAACGATTCCTGATATTCCCGCAAGGCATCCTCATATCTTTTTGTTTCTTTATATGCCCTTGCCAACAGGTCATGCAAATAGGCATTGGCACTTCTTGACGGTATCTTTAATATTCCTCTCAACTCCTCAACAACCTCTTCATGAGATTTATGCTCCAGTTTGATCATTATCAATCGAAGATAGGCAAATTCATCTGATGGATTATGGCTGATAATTCGCTTAAAACAATCACTTGCATCATCAAATTTGTCTAATTTAACCAGCACCTCACCATGAGTTATCTCCATATCCCGATCATATTCAACTACTTGCAAAGCCCTGTTAATTTGATTTAACGCATCCCCAAACCTTTTCTGTTCGATCAAACACTTAATAAGCCTTTTAATTACATCCAGATTAAAACCCCTGCTCAGCATCTCTACAAGTATGTTCTCAGCCTCATCTACTCTGCCAAGCCTCATCAATACATCTGCCTTTAGTTTTAACACAAATTCCCCTTGTTTTTTTATATTGCATGCCCTTTCAATCATTATTAAAGAATTTTCATAATTATTCATCTTGAAATATAGATGCCCCAGGTTACTCAACAAATAATCATCCTGTGGCTGTTCATCAATAAGCTCTAAGAATATGGCAAGTGCCTCATCCAATTTGCGATTATTCTTAAGTTGTATTGCCTCATTCAGCCTTTTTGCATAATTCATTTTTCATCACCTGCAATGTTTATATCACTATTCAAGTATCCGGGGGTCAGGAGTCAGAGTGGAAGAAATTGCATCATAACCCTTATAAATGTATTTTCTTTAATGTCGTGTCAACTGTTAATTGTCGCATAGTTAATTATGTATGGACAGAGCCTGCCCCCCTGCATTCGCAGGGGCAGGCTCTGCGAATGCAGGGGGTGACAGAGATACTGCCTCCCCTGTCTCTGCCACCAATAAGCGACCACAAGGGTCGCAGCTACAAAGATTCCCACACACAACAATCGATCATAATGTAGCTGCAGGGTGCCAGGGGTGCTACCCCCTTGTCCCTGCTTAACGGACACCCACAAGGGAGCCTCTCTGGCAAAGATGTCCCTACAAATTGTTATGCGTCAAATTAAGGTTGACACGACAGTAGTATACGCCATGCAGCTAAGTTTGTCAAATTAAAAATTATGCGAGCTGGTAATTTAAGTCAGGTGAGTTGGATTGCATATATTTTCAAGAAAACATACAAAATATTCTTGACAAGCAACAACACTTTGATTATACTATAATCATGAGAATTTTTGCATTTGGCTTAAGTCATCATACTGCCGAAATAGGAATACGGGAACAGATTGCTGTTTCAAATGATAGAAATACTGATGTCCTGACCCTGCTTCATGATATTTTTCAGGAGGTAGTTTTTGTTTCCACCTGTAATCGAACTGAAGCCTATGGGGTTTTTAAGGGCAGCCATGTAGAGGCAAAACATAGCCTCATCTCTATCTTTAGCCAATACTCCCAGCTTCCATTTGAAACACTGGAAGAAAAAAGCTATTTTCTTATTGATCATGAGGCAATAAAACACCTGTTCAGGGTAATATCCAGCTTGGATTCTATGGTTGTTGGTGAAAATCAGATAACCGGACAGATAAAGGCTGCCTATAATCTGGCTAAAAAGCAGCACACTGTGGGAAAAATTCTACACCCATTATTTTCTCATGCCTTTTCTGTGGTAAAGGGTATAAAAACAAAAACAGGCATCAGTAAGGGAGCTGTTTCTGTAAGCTCTATTGCCGTTGACATGGCAGAGAATATCTTAGATAGTCTTGACGGCAAAACAGCTATGATTATTGGTGCCGGCAAGACGAGCAAATTAACCCTTAAATACCTTGTCTCACATGGATGCAGTACCATTCTGGTAACTAATCGCTCCTTTGAACATGCAAGTCGTTTGGCTAAGGAATTTTCCGGCAAGGCTATCAGGTTTGACAGCTTCTTAGAAGAGATGCAACAGGTAGATATTGTTATCTCATCCACCTCTGCCCCGCATCATATTATTAATATTCAACAAGTTATAGATGTCATGAATAAAAGGGACAGCCGTCCCCTACTCTTCATTGACCTCGCAGTTCCAAGAGATATTCCGGAAGAGATACGAGAGATAGACGGTATCTTCCTCTATACCATAGATGACCTAAGCATTGTCGCAGAAAGTAATCTTGCCAAAAGAAGGGCAGAGGTATTAAAGGCAGAGGCATTGATTGAGCAGCATATGATTGATTTGGATAAGTTTTTCTTGGCAAATAGGCTGCATTAATTATAAGTAACTACTCAGCATATCTCTTTGAAAGCCACAGATTCACAGATTAAGGATCATTCTTTTTGGTATTAATGAGATTTTTCACCAAAGTTTACAATTAACCCTAACAGATATTCCTTTTTCTGAATATTTCATAAGTTTAATCTGTGAATCTGCGGCATTTTATTTTTACTACTGAATAGTTACAATTATAAGGTGACGATATGAACGAATACAAGGCGATTATTCAAACGATTCTTGCTCCATACCCTGATACGCAGGCTATTTATTCTTTCGGAACCCATGGCACTGAGCAGGAGTGGCCGGAGAGTGATGTGGATATTGCCGTACTGTTGCCGCCAAAAGAAGCAAAGCAAGTGGGTAGCTTTGCTATGAGCAAATTACATGTAACACTTGAACAATTACTTGGCAAGGATGTGGACTTAATCAATCTTCGTCAGGTTTCCACTGTATTTCAAAAAGAGATTACGATACAGAATCGCCGGTTTTTTTGTGCAGACAACTATGCAGCAGATGAATTTGAGATGCTGGTGCTTTCATTTTATCAGAAACTTAACGAGGAACGGCGGCAAATTTTAGATGAATTTTGGCAAACAGGCAGGGCATACAAGGTATGAATGATATTGTTATTGATAAGGTACAAAGTATTCACCGCTCAATTGAGCGAGCGCGTGAGGAATATCATTTGGCGGGTGTAAACTTCCGCAACGATTACTCACGACAGGATGCGGCAATTCTAAATATCACCCGCGCCTGCGAAATGTCCATTGACCTGGCAAATTATACTATCAAGACCAGCAAAATTGGCATTCCAACCAGCAGTGCGGAAAGTTTTTCTCTGCTGGCCAGAAAACAGATAATCCCTGTCTTGCTTTCCGAAAAGATGAGCAGTATGGTCGGCTTTAGAAACATTGCCGTGCATGAATATCAAAAGTTGCAAATAGAGATTATTGAAACAATAATAAGAACCGGCCTTGATGATTTGTTAGCGTTTTCAGACTGTATTGTCAAAGAGTTTTCTGAAAAAGAGGCATGATATTTGGAATAACAGCTGGATTTGTCCTCTATCCATTCTTTAAGATAGTCTCCGGCAGGTACAAAGAGGTGCATCCCTGATTATGGATACTTGGGATACTGTCCATGCTTTTTTTTGTATTTTATCCGTATTGATGAAAGAGGACTCACGCGGAGACGCGGAGGACGCGGAGGGAACGGAGAGGAGCAGGATGTTCACGCGGAGATGTGGAGGACGCGGAGGGGACGGAGAGGAGCAGGATGCTCACGCGGAGACGCGGAGGACGCGGAGGGAACGGAGAAGAGCAGGATGCTCACGCGGAGACGCGGAGGGGACGGAGAGGAGCAGGATGCTCACGCGGAGGACGCGGAGAGTGTCAATCTTGTTTACAGAGGAAGATTCGCAAAGGGTGTAAATTTATCGATACAACCCTTGTGTCAGGCTCTTCTTATGTAATTGCTCAGCTATCAGTGGTAGCCGCAGGCTTTAGCCTGCGTAATATATCGCAACATAAAGAGGAGATCACCTCTGGTAGTTACGGCTGTCAATTTCCATCAACACTTGATTTCCGTAACAGCCTGCCAAGTATAAGATTATAATATTGGTGAAGTAAAGTTGAACAATGCTGTAGCCGTAAACATCCTGAAGATAAAAGATGGCATGGGACAAAATGAAAGCATTCTCATCCCCAGGGAAGAGCCACTGCAATTAAAGCTAAACGACAGAGAATTCGTTACCCTCCTTGCCACCCCTTCCGATGTAAAGGATCTATTTGTTGGGTTCCTCTTTACTGAAGGGATAATCAAGAAATGGGGGGATGTTTTGTGTCTTGATGAGTGCGAGAAAGGGGTGAGCATAGATACAGATGCAGAGCCGGAAACCATTAACCATGAGCCGGCAATCATTACCTCTGGCTGTGGTCGAGGGGTTACATTCCAGAGGATGATTGATACCAAAATAACCAGTCCCATCCAATTTGATTGTGAATTAATCAGCAGATTAATGAAGGAATTCTTAACATGCCCTAAGATTGGAGGGCTTCATGCAGCAGCCTTAGCCGATAGTGATGGCAGGATACTTATTCTCAAAGAGGATATTGGCAGGCATAATGCTATTGACAAGGTGCTGGGTGATGGATTAATCAAGGGAATGGATTTTGAAGATAAACTTTTGCTTACCACAGGCCGTCTTTCTTCAGAGATGGTACTCAAGACTGTCAAGGCAAGGATACCTGTGGTTATTGCCCGTTCGTGTGCAACCAATTTAGCCGTAAAATGGGCTGACCTGTCAGGCATGACTATTATTGGACAGGTAAAGGGAGGTAGCACCTCGGGCACAGGTTCCATGAGTGTATATAGCCATCAAGAAAGAATTGTAGTACCTCTTGACATTAATTCTTGCTAAATCATAACTATTCAGCAGATGTTTTTTTAACGCAATTATTTAACACAGAGAGCACAGAGAAATATGAGTTACACAGAGGAATATTACAACAGAATATTGGGAAAAAATCATTAACTCTGTGTAACTCTGTCTTCTCAGTGAGCTCTGTGTTAAAAAATATCGG
>JAHIZN010000061.1 GCA_018814245.1 bacterium | reverse complement strand
GCAAGAATCATGCCAAATCATTCCGAACAGTATTGGGACGAATCTGTAATTCCCAATCTAAAAGAGTTATTGAATGATAATGATAAATATGTGCAACAAACAGCAAGAGAAGCAATTGATAAGATATGTAGAAAGAATTAAGGGAAAAAAGGAAAAGCAATAACTATGTTTAAAAATTCTAAATATATCCAAACAATTATTTTTATAAGTTTATCCTTTATATTTATATGTCCAGAATATACATTAGGAGGAAATGACACTGTTACATTTCAGAGTCCGACGAATGATGCTACCACGGCAGGATGTGATGGAGTCGCAACAAGTGAGTTTGGAAAAAAAAGAAGCAATAAAACACATAAAGGAATTGATATAGGAAGACTTAGGGAAGGATGGCCAATTAAAGCATCTGCAGATTGGATAGTTGAATTTACTGGCTGGGATACAACTGGTGGTGGAAATATGATTAAAATTAAACATAAGGATGGTTATGAAACGGCTTACATGCATTTAAAGGAAAATAGTTTTAAGGTGAACACAAAAGATAAAAAAGAAGTAAAGGCAGGAGATGTGATTGCAGAATTGGGCAATACAGGTCATTCAACTGGTCCTCATTTACACTTTGAAATTCGTCAGAATAATGTTAAACAAAATCCTCGTGGAAGTATTTCTAAGTGTCTACCAGAACCTGGTATAGGGGGCAAAGGTGGCCCTGGTGGTGATCATCCAGATGAGACCTATGATATTGGAGATGAAACTTTTCCTATAATTAATTATGAGGGAAAATCATGGATAATGTATCCCCAAATGGGTGTGTTTAACGAAGGGTTCTCAAACGCGGCTTCACAAGTTGTCTTTGATAAGATATTATGTTCTATTAGCTTATTTAATTCTTCTGCTGAAGATATGGATAACCTACTCCATGACCTAAAGTATTTCCCTGCATTAGTTGTTCCCACGGGTGGCTTCTTTGGTCTGGATACCTCTGATATGCTCAAGTATAAATTGCGGAAATATGTTGAAGCAGGTGGTGTCTTGATTTCCTTTACCCAACAGCAGGGTTATGAGTTTTCATGCTTGCCCGGTGGTGAGGTAAAGGGTTATGGCTGGGCAGAGGACCAGTCTTGCTGGACCAATGCAGCTTATGTGGATACCTACAAGCCTTGTTTTGCTGGGCAGGAATCAGCTAATCTTGATGTAAATGTTGATGGATATTTTACCCAGTGGCCTGCTTCAGCCACTATTCTGTTAAGACGCACCAAAAATAATATGCCCTGCATGATTATGTATCCTTACGGTAAGGGTTGGGTAATTGCTTCAACATTATACTCTGACTGGGGATATGGACATAACCATACAGGTAATGCTGAGCTTAAGCTAATTCGTGATTTAATTAGCTGGGCAAAGGATATGAACAAAGAAATACCGGAGCTTAAGATGAATGATATGGTAAAACTGGATGTTAATGCAGCTAATAATACCGACAAATCCGCTGACAAGGTCATCCTCACCTTGATTGACTCTGACCGCAACATCATCGCTACCCAAACAATAACTACCCGGATTTTACCACACCAGAAGCTGACTATCCCTAACTCCCAACTCTCAACCCTCAATTCTATATCCCTCAACTCTCTTGGCATTTGGTGGATTGACTATGAATTGCAGGATAATGCTGGCAATACTATTCAGGAGCAAATGGAAGGCGAACGGTTTACTGTCTCTAAACACCTACTTGGTGGTAATAGGCTCGAAGGATACAAAATCTGGGCAGTATCTCCAGAGTATATCCAATCAGGTGAGATGGCAACATTTACCGTATTTGTACACAATGACACAGACAGCGATTTGGTAAATGGCAATATTGGCATTGGTGTACATGAGGAAAAGGCAAGCGGCGGCAGATGGTGGGCTTATGTGGGGACAATTACTGATGTTAGTATTCCGGCACATAGTCAGGGAAGCTTTTCGTTTACCCGTCGGATGGATATTTCGGCCAGTACCTACTTTGGGTTATTTCCTGCTGGCAGACGGTGTGATGATCGCGAGTTTTTGAGGGGAGCAATGGCTCAATGTGAAAAAGGGGTTTGGATGGTTAAGCCATCGGTTAGAAACATGGTAATTTCTGATAATATCTACAACCATGGCGATACCATGTGCGGAACAATTACCATTGCCAATCAATCTCCCATAGGATATACCCTAAATCTTAACCCAAGGATAAAGGGGTTAGGAAATCCTGTAGATTATTCTGTGTGGCTGCCGCCAAATTCAACCACAGCCTTTCCCATAAACATCCCTATCCCGGCAACAGCTACCACAGGGACATACATCATGGCTGTGGGAATGGATGATAACCCATTGGCACTTTCGACATTTCAGATCATTGAGACAAAGGCATGGATACAAGGGCAGAATTATACATCTAATGATGCTATCCAGATACACCTAAGAAATTTTAGCCCCATAGAAAAAAGCCTTAAATATGAGATCCGTTTGATAGATATGAATAATGTTTGTGCCAGGAACAATAAGGGAACAATAGGGCTAATGGGTAATGGAGAAGGCTCCATCCTGTTGCCGCTTGAACAGATTATCAGTGGGGAATATGTGTTAAAGACAACCATAAACGGTTATGAGGCAATAAATCAGCGGGTTAATGTATCAGGTGTTTCAGCCAGCATGACGATAACCACAGACAATGGATTTTATCTGCCAGCCCAAACCATTACAACTACAAGCAGGATTAACAATACAGGTGCAGCAATAATCGATGGTAAATTAAAGATACAAGTGTGCAGGAGAAATGCCGTACAGTTGAAAAATCAAAGGGTAAGGTTTGAGATCAATCCAAAGGGTGTGGTTGATTGGGCATCTATTGGGGATGGGGAGAATTTGTTGAAGGAATGTAAGATTGCGATTAAATTCTCCCATCCATCCTGTGGCAAGCAGATAAAATGGCTGGACGAGTTTAAGGTTATTGGCAGAAGACAAATTGATAATTACTATGAGGTAACAAGCTTTTTTCCAATAGACAGCGGAAGTAGCACTTCTGGCAGCGGTTTGAAAGTTATCAGCCATTATCTGCTGTATGAAGATAAATCTTATCTGGATGGGTGGTATAGGATTAAGACTGAAGGGGATATATCACTACTTGATGTTACGGTTTATCCATATATGGAGACACTAATTACTTCCGTAGGAAATGTAATTAGAGAATTTCCGACTATCAGCAAATGGGAAATGATAAATGACAGTAATAGAAATAATTATATAAGTCGATTCTGGCCTGAAGAGATGGTGTGGGGTTGGGGTGTTCCCTGTGATGCATTTAGTATTGGTAGTGATACCCGGATAGGGATAGGCTTTGTTTCTCATGACAATCCAGAATCTGGTCCTCAATTTGCCTCACGACTCTTTGCAGCACAAGCATCTGGACATAGTAACTGGGCAACAGGAAATGCTGAAGAGATAAAGCAGGATATTATGTCTGGGGGCGGCTTATCTTCTTCATCTTCAGCCAATGCCATAGGGGTAAGATATTCTTGTTCATTGAATAAATTTTCACTGCTTGATCTAAGCTTTCGATTAGAGGCTCGTGCCAATGGCAGCCAGAGTGTAGCTGAATTTGGCACTAATGATGTAATAATATATGAAAAGGAGCTGCCCATTAATCTGAATGGATGGAACACGATCGATACAATGGTTGAAATACCGAAAGTTCCATCAACAGGGAAATATTACATAACCTCAGAGCTGCTATCCAAAACAGGGCAATCTATTTGCAACAGTACCACAAGTTTTGAGGTTGTGGATGAGGATATGAGCGTGAGCATACGCCTTCCCAAGGATAACTATCGAGGAAGTGAGCAAATACCCATAACCGTAATGGTACGAAATAACTCCATGGCACAAGAGAGGCAATTAGTGTTAAGGATTGCCAAGGGGACAGAAACAGTATTTGTATCACCAGCATTTGATTTACAGCCAGAGGCTATGGCTACGATTACCACCACGATTATTGCAGATAAAAGCTGTCTGTTGCGAGCAATAGTGGGCAGCTTTACAGATGCGTGTGAGGTTGTTGTTGGAGAGCCGATGGTAGCCGTAGGGATAGCTGCTCCAGAAATGGTTGATGATGGTACGCATAGCTTTACCGTGAGGATGGAAAATAAGGGTAAGGCGGCTGTACTCATAAAGGGTGAATGGTCCGTAGGTAGTGTTGGTGGGAAAATAGGTGAGGTATCACCTCTGGTACTTGAGCCGGGCGGTGTAAAATTGTTCACACAGGAATTCAGGATTAGCCGTGATGAGATGATATTGGTTGTACTTACAAATATTGGAACATATACCCTGCCTGTACGATATTGTCCGTGTGCTGACTTTGTAATTACAGATGTTATCACTGAGCCTGTCTTTTATTCAGGGAAGAAAGGGACGGTTAGTGTCCGGATAAAAAATAATGGAACAAGGGTTGGCAAGATTACCGCAAGGTTGAAATTGCTGGATGTCGCAGATGAGGAAAAGCAGGTGTGGCTTATGTCTGATGAAGTTGGTACGCTTAGCTTTGGTGTAGGGTTTGACGATGATATTGAGGCAGGGACATATACCGGAAGGATTGAATTGTTAATCGATGATACGGTGATTGGCGCAGCAGATGTAAGATTTGTATTGTATGGAATACGGATAGATGTAGCAGCAGGGTTGGATAAGGAAGCGTATGCAGAAGGTGATATGGCCACCTTGACGCTGACCGTAACAAACCTGAGTGATGCCAGCCTCGGAACATTAAGCCTTTCAGCAAGGGTAAAATTCAACGATTACTGTAACACAGCTACATTCACGCTCCCTGCGTCTCAGTGCTCTTTGCTTACCTTTAACCTGCCCATCCATCACAGCGGGCAAAAGCTTAGCTACGGCATCTACTCAAAGGATAATCGCTCAATATGGCTTGATGGGGTTTATATACGGCAGGCAGGGACATTAACCATTATTCCTGATAGGCAGGTGTATAATCAGGGCGGGACAGTAACCTTAACGATTATCCTGCAAGAAGCTGGGACAGTAAGTTTAACCACACCAGTCGAGCCTGCTGCCGGGACAATTGTATTTAGTGAAGCAGGAAACAAGACATTTGCCTTTCATCTGCCAACACAGATGCTAAGCGGAAGCTATCTCATTAATGCAGAATTTGGAACACAGAATGCAGAGTGTAACATTGATGTGCGTGGGATAGAGACAGTGATAAAGGAGGCAAGCCTTAACAGGAAAGGGTACTTGCTTAATGAGCCGTTCAATATCAGGCTGAGTGTAGACATTAAGGAAGGATTTGATGGAGTCGTAAGGGCATGGATAGTTGATGATAAGGGTGACATGGTTAATGTTTATGAGCAGAACAAGGTATTTACAAGTGGAATATGTGCCTACGAAATATCAGGGACAACAACTACTGCCAAGAGTCAAAGTCTGGTGTATGGAATATACCTTGGGACAGATACCATGGTTGCATCCGGCAGAAAATGCATAGGGATATACAATATCCCTTGTGCCCTGGGTAAGACAATAGAAAAGGACGGATTGAGGGTAGATATACTGCCGGATGGATTGGATAAGGATGCCTTGTTTGATTTTTGCAGGGCTGCTAATTATCCATCGCCGCCGCGGGATATTCAACCAATTGATGTCTTTGAGCTTGTGATTTATACAGACAATGTGAATATGCGTAAACCCATAACCGCAAGCTATGGGTTGGATGGAATAAGTGACAGAATAATAAAAGACAGCATAAAGGCGTATTACATAAATGAAGGGGATTGTGAGGAGGTAGCTGAGCAAAGGATAGATACAAGACAGCTGGCATTTTCTCTTCCGCATTTATCTCTGGTAGGGATAGGTGGACGGGTAATCAAGCCATTAAATGAGATTATTGCCTATCCTAATCCGGCTAAGGATAGGATAACCCTTGGTGATAGCTTACCAGCTACTATCAGTGTGAGGATATTTAATATAGCTGGCGAGATGATATATGAATATAAGGGTGTGAGTGAAAATGGCAAATGGAGCTGGTTGTTGCAGAATAAGAGTGATGAGAGGGTATCAAGCGGGATATATTTCTTCGTACTCACAACGCCAGAAGGGGAAATAAAAACAGGGAAGATAGGGGTAATTAAGTAATTGTAATCGTTCAGCAATCAGCCGTTAGCACCACAAACTGCCCACGGCCAGCGAGGGATGCAAGGCATTACGACATACGAGGAAAATAAATAATTAAAAGTTATAACATTAATTTTTAATTCATAATTTTTAATTATACGAGGTGTTATTATGACCGAAGGATTTGCTGTAAAATTAATTCAGGAGGCATTATTTTATATTATTTTGATCTCAGCACCTATGTTGGGTGTGAGTATGCTTGTGGGTTTAGTGATAAGCATTCTTCAGACCGCAACATCTATTCAGGAACAAACCCTGGCATTTGTTCCTAAAATAATTATTACCATGTTGTCAATGATTGTTTTTGGAGCATGGATGTTGAAAACATTGATTGAATATACGATACGATTGATAAATACATTTCCGGATTTGGTCGGATAATAAGTCCTATAAGACTTATAGGACTTACAGGACTTATAGAGGCTGCAATGGATTGTTATGAATTATTCGCCACTCAATTTCAAGGGTTTTTATTGGTTTTTGCAAGGATTTCAGGGATATTTGTTGTAAGCCCGTTTTTTGGCAGCTTGAGTATTCCGATGAGGATAAAGGCAGGGCTTGCCCTTTTTATAGCTCTGTTGATATTTCCTGTGGTAAAGCACACACTGCCGCATTTATCAGGAACATTAGGAGAGTATTATCTCCTTGTTATCTCTGAGGTGTTGATAGGCATCATCATCGGTTTTCTTTGCACCATAATTATGTCTGCCTTTCAGGTTTCAGGTGAATTCTATAGCGTGCAGATGGGGTTTGGATTTGTAAATACAGTGGATCCTCTTTCTCAGGTAGAGCAGCCAATTATTGGACAGTTTATCGGGCTTTTTGCCATGCTTATCTTTTTAATTGTGGGCGGACATCATCTTATGATTACGACTGTTTTTAATAGTTATGAGACAGTACCAATATTTTCCCTAAAAGCCTCTAATCTTGTCTTTGATAAAACTGTTGCGGTATTTTGCGGCATGTTTCTTACGGCTTTGAAGATAGCTATGCCGATTATGGGTGTATTATTTTTGGTATCTTTGTCACTGGGATTGATAGCAAAGGTTGCACCAATGATGAATATTATGGCTTTGGGATGGGCGATAACCATTGTCATTGGAGTTATCACCCTGATTTTAGTTATACCATTGATTGGTAAGGTAGCACAAAATGTGTTTATCCATGTGTTTTCTGATATAGATGAGCTATTTTATTACATGGGAAGGGTGTGAGCAAGAATTAAAAATTATGAATTAAAAATTAAAAATTGTAACTACTCAGCATATCTCTTTGAAAGCCACTGATTCACAGATTAAGGATCATTCTTTTTGGTATTAATGAGATTTTTCACCAAAGTTTACAATTAACCCTAACAGATATTCCTTTTTCTGAATATTTCATAAGTTTAATCTGTGAATCTG
>JAHIZN010000422.1 GCA_018814245.1 bacterium | reverse complement strand
CGCCCTATTTCCCCAAACAGAAGTCAGTCAGCAGAAGACAGTAGGGGCAGACCTGCGTGTCTGCCCTGATAAGCAGAAGGCAGAAACCCAAACCCCTTCCTCCGCATCTCCGAGTAAAAATCCCTCTTCCTCCCCCTCCGCAACCTCCGCGTCCCCGCGTGAACCCTCTTCCTCCCTCTCCGCGACCTCCGCGTCCCCGCGTGAACCCTCTTCCTCCCTCTCCGCGACCTTCGCGTCTCCGCGTGAACCCTCTTCCTTATATAAAATAGCTCAGGTAACAGATTATTTTGGCGGGGCATTTCATGGTGGTTATATGAGTGATAAGTTTAGTTTCATGTCTTATATAAAAGGTGAAAATGCTGTTTATTTTCGTGAGAAACCATTAGATGCAGCTTGGATTCAACCAG
The DNA here is from genome assembly GCA_018814245.1 of bacterium. Classification (GTDB taxonomy): domain Bacteria; phylum UBA9089; class CG2-30-40-21; order CG2-30-40-21; family CG2-30-40-21; genus CG2-30-40-21. The sequence continues at coordinate 3,856 of JAHIZN010000422.1, read as the reverse complement.
AAGAAAAGGGAACAGAAACAAATAGCAGAGATGCACAATATCCTGATAAAGGGCTTGAGATAAAGAAGGCAGAAGGTAGTATAGCCTCATATAAAACAAGGATTACCTTTGACTGGAGAAAAATGGATATGGTCTACAACTCTGTTAGTGGATTTGCAGGAATAGGAGAGCTTGCCATGAGTGATATACTTGGTAATCATCGATTCATTTGGAGGGGTGATGCCTCATCCTCTCTTGCAGGTGATACCAACTTTATTCTCGCATATCTTTACCTTGGCAAAAGGGCTTCGTATGAAGTAGACATATCTGACTGGTCTAATTCCTATCAATTTATGGATGAGGAATTTAAGGAAAAGAGGTGCGGTATATCAGGAAATGTTTCCTATCCATTGGATATATTCCGTCGAGTAGAGCTTGGGCTTACCTCCAGAAGGGTTGTAACCAGCTATACCCTGCCCAAACCGTCAACAGAGAGAGAGAATGTAAACCTTGTTTCGGCTGACATTATTCATGATACAACCATCTGGTCATGGGATGGACCTGTTGGCGGTTCAAGGGCAATGATAGGGGTTAGTGATACGGTTAAACTTTCGGATAATGACCTTGATTTTACCAATCTTGAGATGGATTTGCGAAAATATATCAAGGCTGGCAACAGGTCTGCCATGGCGTTTCAGCTTTGCGGCAAGACCTCAACCGGTCGCAACAAAACCCAATTTATCCTTGATAGTGGCGGGATGATTATGGTAAATGAGAATGGAAAGATAAAACGATACGATGTTTATGAATTTAGAGGTGGAATAAGCTTGAGGGGCACGGCATTTGCCAAGGGTTCACTTGAGCTTCGTTTTCCATTGATTGATACCATCCAATTTGCCCTGCCATTATCCATCAAAGGCATTCGTTCCCTTGTATTTTTTGATGTTGGTGCTGTATGGCGTGATGGAAAGCCGCCGACATACCGTAAGACTGATGCCATAAACCCAATAAGGGGAGCATTTGGCTGGGGAATAAGGACAAATTTATGGATTTTCCCCATAAGGATAGATTATGCCTGGGGTACAGACTTTGTAAATCCCCTCACAGAATCAGTGAAACATTTTAGTCTTGGGTATGATTTTTAATGAAAAAGCTGTAGCTGCAACCCTTGTGGTTGCCTCTTATTATGTCGAGCAGGGACAAGGAGAGTAATGCCTCTGGCAGATTACAGCTACAAGAATCCTCAAATAGCTGTAGTGTCAACTGTTAATTGTCGCATAGTTAATTATATGTATGGACAAGGTGACAGAGGGTGCTGCCTTCCATGTCTCTGCCCCACCAATAAGCGACCACAAGAAGGTAGCACCTCTGGCAGGTCGCAGCTACAAAGATTCTCAACACACAACAATCGAATCACATCGTAGCTGCAGGGTGCCAAGGATGCAACCCCTTGTCCCCTGCCCTAACCATTCTTACATTCGTGTTGCCTCAATCATCATGATGGCATTTATCATCACATGTATGCTTTTTGACTAAGTTCTCCTTTATCGGAAATGTTCCAATGCTTTCAGCCATATCAAGCATTTTATTTATATCCTCATCATCACCCTTCATGATTACAGTGATCTGCTGTTTTTTATTGTTTGGAAACAGTTCTAATCTTAGTCTATTGTATTTCTCAAAAAGTTTCTGCTCTTTTGTCCATAATACACAGGCTAAATCAAAGCCTGGTTTGTCTATTTTGTATGCCTTAACAAGCTTACCTTTTAACCCTAATTCCTCTAAATTGAGCATTTCATTTGTATTCTTAGAATTTTGTGGTTTAGAAACAGCATCACTGTAGCTTTTATATAATCCACCATCTCTTCCCCAAAAAAGAATAGCTAAATTTTTTGGGAATTTTTTATCCATTTCATTCTCAGGGATAAAACAACATGCATTTTTCTCGTGTGCTACCTTTTTATATTCAGGATAGAGTTTTATGGAAAATCCATAATTCTCAAATCGTTGCACTGTCCCCTTAAAATCAGGGTTTGCCTTTCTGACAAATTTTCCCTTTTCTCCACATCCAATAAAAACACACAGTCCAATTGCTAACAATACTATCCTTTGTCGAGTATACATTTATTATAACATCCTCCCCTTATTAACATTGATATATTTTAACATATCAATAGTCATTTTGTCAAGGATTTTTTGTAACTATTCAGGTAATAAAAAGGTGATAAGGAGATGAAGGAGATAGGGAGATAATAGATTATTGGTAAATATTTGAGTATCAAGTTATCCTCAGCTGGCAGGGGTAGGGTGGTGAATATCCTATTAACATTACACAAACAAGGCAGAAACCCAATGCTTTGATCTTACCCATCCCCTTTATCTCCTCTATCTCCGTATCCCCCTTCTTACACTACCTGAATAGTTACGATTTTTTATCAAATCTCTACAATTCTCTTGACGAAAACAGGGGGAATAGGCTATAATGACAGACAGTAATTACATGTTATGTCGTATTACATTTCAGGAGAGAAAAAGATGAGTGAATTCACGCCAATGATGACTCAATATCTGCAAATAAAAAAGGAGAGGCCTGATACCATCCTCTTTTTTCGTCTTGGGGATTTTTATGAGATGTTTTTTGATGATGCGAAGGTTGCCTCTCAAATCCTTAACATTACCCTTACCGCTCGTGAAGCAGGCAAGGATAAACGGGTGCCCATGTGCGGTTTGCCATATCATGCTGCTGAATCATATATTGCCAAATTAATTAAGGCAGGCAAAAAGGTGGCTATATGTGAGCAGGTGGAGGATCCAAAAACAGCTAAGGGGTTGGTAAAAAGAGAGGTTGTCCGCACTATTACACCTGGGACTGTTCTTAGCCCAACATTATTAGAGGACAAGATTCATAACTATCTTGCCTGTATCAATAAGGATAAGTCTGGTATTGGACTGGCGTTTGTTGAGTCATCAACAGGGGAGTTCAGGGTGTCTGAATTTAGAGGTAGCCCCTCTGGCAACAATGAGGCTAAGTTGTTTGCAGAGTTGACCCGAATTGGTCCAAAGGAATGCCTTATCCCTGAGTGTTTACGGGATGATACGGCATTTTCTGCATTTGCTAAGGATAATCGAATATCCATTACACTTCAGGATGATTGGATATTTAGTCTGGATACGGCACAAAGCACCTTGTGCGGATTTTTTGGCACAGCTACCCTTGATGGGTTTGGATGCAGCCATCTTACGCATGGTATTGGTGCTGCCGGGGCAATCATTCGCTATCTCAAAGAGACTCAAGGCGACTCATCCTTGAGCCACATCACCAGGGTATCACCCTACATATCTGAAGAATTCATGGCTATTGACCCGGCAAGCTGGCGAAACCTTGAATTGACTAAGACCATCAGGAGTGAAGAAAAAACAGGCAGCCTTATCTGGGTTTTGGACCAGACAATTACGGCAATGGGCGGACGAATGCTTCGCTCATGGATACGACAACCATTATTAAATGTAGAAGAAATAGTGTATCGTCAGGATGGAATAGAGGTGTTTTATCGATCATCAATCTTGCGGGAAACAATCACCACCTGCCTGAAGTCTGTTCATGATCTGGCAAGGCTTGCAGGAAGGATAGATGCCGGCTTAGCAAATGCCCGCGACTTAATCGCCTTAAAGGAATCCCTGCTTGTTGTTCCGAGCATAAAAACTAGCCTGCGTCCATGTCAGGGCAAGGTCATGAATGATATATTGCTTGGTCTGGATGAATTAAGGGATATTGTTGAGTTAATAGATAGTGCCATTCATGATACCCCGCCGCTTTCCCTGCGGGAAGGGGGAATAATAAAGCCGGGATATAATCAGGAATTGGATGAATTACACT
>JAHIZN010000060.1 GCA_018814245.1 bacterium | reverse complement strand
GTCAACTTTTTTCGTTGACAATGTGGTTATTTTGTGTTAAAATATTGACTTGATGAGGGTTTAATTATGTCAAGAAGACGGGGCAGCGACGGGGAACATATTGGAGTAATATTAAAACGATTGCTCCAACGGATAAAGGTGTTTGATGAGGGAAAGTCAGTTCCTCTGACAAAGAAGCTGTCCGAGAGTAGTGTTATTCAGAAGTGGCCAGAGATTGTAGGCAGGATAATCTCTTCCCATACACAGCCGCTCAGGATTAAGGGAAGGATTTTGTTTGTTGGGGTAGATTCCTCTATTTGGGCAAATGAGCTTTCCTTACTAAAGATGCAAATAATAAGTGATCTAAATAAAACAATCGGTCAGGACATGATTGGTGATATATACTTTAAGGTTATGAATGTTGGATAGCTCAAAGGAAATAAGTCTTATACTCGATGTTCCAAGTTTTTTCGTATCTTATTTAATGATTAGGGCAGGGACAAGCCCTGCAGCTACAGATAATTATGGAGCTGGGTCAGCCTGACCTAACCGACCAGCCTGGGTTAGGGCAGGGACAAGCCCTGCAGCTACAGATAATTATGGAGACTTGTATTTGAGACCTGCCAGAGGTGCTGCCTCCTTGTGGTCGCTTATTCTTCAGACACCACAAAGAATTGCTGAATAGTTACAAAAAACTTGAACATCGAGTTATATATATACAATCCACTAATTAAGTTGACATATAATTTCCTTGTAGAGACAAGCTTGCCAGAGGTGCTGCCTACTGTCCCTGCAACTGTTATGTCAAGTTATTTATCGGATTGCATATAGGTCATATATGACCTATATTTCTATGGGAGGAAAATGTGTCAACAGAGTATAAGGCAGAACAAATTCAGGTATTAGAGGGATTAGAGGCGGTTAGAAAGCGGCCAAGCATGTATATTGGTGATGTTGGGGTTTATGGGCTGCATCATCTGGTTTATGAGGTTGTTGATAATAGTATTGATGAGGCGTTGGCTGGATTTTGCAAAGAGATACAGGTTACCTTGCGTCCTGACGGCAGCGTAACGGTTATCGATGATGGTCGTGGTATACCGGTAGACATGCATCCTATTCATAACAAGCCTGCAGTGGAAATAGTTTTAACCATACTTCATGCTGGTGGAAAGTTTGACAGGGATTCTTATAAGGTCTCCGGAGGGCTTCATGGGGTAGGTATCTCTGTGGTTAATGCCCTTTCAGAATGGCTTGATATTGAGATAAGCAGAAACGGAAATGTTTATCATCAAAGGTATGAACAGGGGAATCCAGTATCTGAGTTAAAGATTATTGGTCAATCAAAGCATACGGGTACAACAGTGCATTTTAAGCCTGACAAAGAGATTTTTGAGACCGTAGAATTTTCCTTTGATACCCTGTCCCAGCGGCTCAGGGAACAGGCTTTTTTGAACAGGGGCATAAAGATTGACATAACAGATGAAACACATGAGAAGAATCATTCCTTCCAATATGAGGGTGGCATATCCTCCTTCGTAGAATACTTAAATAAAAACAAAACAACTGTTCATGAACATCCCATCCATCTTTCCGGCTCAAAGAATGATGTTGAGGCAGAGGTTGCTCTTCAATATAATGATGGGTATCAGGAAACTATCTTTAGCTACGCAAATACTATTAATACCCGCGAGGGTGGGACACATCTTATTGGATTTAAGTCTGGCCTGACCAGAGTCATAAATGAGTATGCTAAAAAGAATAATCTGATAAAGGATCTTTCTGCTACTCTTTCAGGAGAGGATGTCAGAGAAGGGCTTACAGCGATTATTAGCGTGAAGATTCGGGAGCCTCAATTTGAGGGACAAACAAAGGCAAAATTAGGAAATAGTAATGTAAAAGGAATCGTTGAATCTATTGTCAGTGATGGACTTGAGCAATTTATGGAGGAAAATCCACCAATAGCAAAAAAGATAATAGAAAAAGCATCTCTTGCAGCAAGGGCAAGGGATGCAGCAAGAAAGGCTCGTGAATTAACCAGAAGAAAAGAGGTCCTTGATTCAAATTCTTTGCCAGGTAAATTAGCTGATTGTTCAGAAAAAGATCCTAAACTCTGTGAGATATATCTTGTTGAGGGTGATTCAGCAGGCGGCTCAGCTAAACAAGGACGAGACAGAAAATTTCAGGCAATTCTGCCGCTCAAAGGAAAAATTCTGAATGTGGAAAAGGCAAGATTGGATAAGGCATTGGTCAACGAAGAAATAACAGCACTCATTACAGCCATTGGAGCTGGTGTGGGACAGAATGACTTTGATGTTAAAAAAATAAGATATGACAGAATAATTATTATGACAGATGCTGATGTGGATGGCTCCCATATCCGCACACTACTTCTTACCTTCTTTTTTCGATATATGCTGCCCTTGGTTGAAACAGGACATGTGTATATTGCTCAGCCTCCATTGTATTGTGTCAAAAAAGGCAAGGAAGAGCATTATGTTTTTTCAGATGCAGAAAGGGATGAAAAATTAAATGAATTAGGCAGACGAGGTGGTGTCCATGTTCAGCGATATAAAGGGTTGGGTGAGATGAACCCTGACCAATTATGGAAAACAACCATGGATCCAGCAACACGAACAATCCTTCGTGTTGTCCTTGAGGATACGGTAGAGGCAGAAAGTACCTTTAGTATGCTTATGGGCGATAAGGTTGAACCAAGAAAAGAGTTTATCCAGCAAAATGCTCGATATGTCAAGAATCTGGATGTGTAATCGTGAGCAAAAATGCACGAAAAGAAGCCGCCATCAAAGAGCTGTTCCTCGATGCACAAGTTTTTTAACTTGTGCATGAATCTGGTGGTGTCCAAAAATAATTCAAATAAGCAGGGGCAAGCCCTGCAGCTACGATGTGATCGATTGTTGTGTGTGGGAATCTTTGTAGCTGCGACCTGACAGAGGTGCTCTGTGCTGCTTCAAACGAAATCATAATTTTCTTCAATTTAAGTCAGCGATTTGTGAGCTTGTCAGCTAATAGCTATTGCAACAAAAAGAGAAAGAACCACAAAGGGTGTAAACATCTCAGGGGAAATAATTGCAGCGATAACAGGAGTAATTG
>JAHIZN010000421.1 GCA_018814245.1 bacterium | reverse complement strand
GACAGTTCAGTAAAAACTTTGGATTTAAAAATTGATAAAATGACCATAAAAATGGATACGCTTGGGTCAAGATGGGGGATATTTGCCGAGGATACTATCAGGAATACATTAAGGGAGTTATTGACCAAGCATTTGGATGCAGAAGAGATAGTAGAATGGAAGGTACATGATAAGGACGGGGTTGTCTTTGGGTATCCTCAGGATGTACAAATAGACTTTTTGATAAAGAATGGTGAAGAGTATCTTGGTGAGATAAAGTCATCGGCTGGTTCAGCAGATGTGAGTATTTTGTTTCAAAAGGCTAAGTTTTATACACAAATAACAGGGAAGTCTCCAAAGGTACTTCTTGTGGCTGTGAGTGTAAACGAAGAGTGTCGAAAAAGCTGCGATAAACTAAATATTCAGCTTATTACGCATGAGGAATTGTAGGAAACGGGCAAGAAAGAAGGGGATTGCACTGTATTATTCTTATGATTTTCAAGGGAAGTAATAATGGACTCCAAGCAATACAAAAACATTAAAAAAATCAAAAACAGGAACAATTAATATGAAACATATTGAAACTTTGAAGCAAGAAATATTGGAAAAAGTAGCTGAATATTTTCAATTAGAGCATAAAGATAAGGAGCCTTTTGAGCCGGGGAAAACTCGCATATCATATGCCGGTCGTGTATATGATGAAAAAGAAATGATTAATCTTGTTGATGCTGCATTGGAATTCTGGCTTACAGCTGGTCGATATGCTAACCGTTTCGAAAAAGAGTTGGCTAATTTTCTCGGGATAAGGCATTGTAGTTTGGTAAATTCAGGCTCATCAGCAAATCTTTTGGCATTCATGTCCCTGACATCTTCCAGCCTTGGGGAAAGAAGTATAAAAAGGGGAGACGAGGTCATTACTGTTGCAGCTGGATTTCCTACAACTGTGTCTCCTATAATCCAGTACGGTGCTGTTCCCGTCTTTGTAGATATTGCTCTTCCAACATATAATATAGATTACAGCCAGTTGGAAACAGCCCTTTCTGAAAGAACAAAAGCAATTATGGTTGCCCATACCCTTGGCAATCCCTTTGACTTAAAGGCTGTGAAGGATTTCTGTGATACGCATAATCTCTGGCTGATAGAAGATAATTGTGATGCCTTAGGATCAAGGTATTCCTGCAATGGAGAGTGGCGTTATACAGGAACCATAGGACACATTGGAACATCAAGTTTTTATCCACCTCACCATATGACCATGGGGGAGGGTGGAGCAGTTTATACCAATGATACACAGTTAAAGCGTATTATTGAGTCATTCCGCGACTGGGGGCGTGACTGTTGGTGTCAGTCAGGTAAAGATAATACATGCAACCACAGATTTACCCAACAGTTTGGAGAGCTTCCTTATGGATATGACCATAAATATGTTTACTCACATTTTGGATACAACCTAAAAGCAACTGATCTGCAAGCTGCAATAGGATGTGCCCAAATTGAAAAACTTCCCTTGTTTATTGAAGCAAGGAAGAAAAATTGGAAACTGTTAAGAGACGGATTGGCAGATTTATCAGACAAATTTATACTCCCTGAGCCAACAATAAATTCTGACCCAAGCTGGTTTGGATTCTTGCTAACTGTAAAAATTGATGCAGGGTTTACAAGGAATGAAATAGTAGACCATCTGGAAAGCAATAACATCCAGACAAGAAATCTATTTGCCGGGAATTTGATTAAGCATCCTTGCTTTGATGAAATGCGAAAGTCAGGCGAAGGCTATAGAATAGCAGGGGAGCTGAAGAATACTGATTTTATTATAAATAATACTTTTTGGGTAGGGGTATATCCGGGCATGGATACAGCAATGTTGGAATTTATATGTGATACTATTCATGAATATGTCCATAAATAGAAGGTGTAATGATGAAAAAATTACCAATAGGCATTCAAACATTTGAAAAGATAATCAACGAGAACTATTGTTATGTAGATAAAACAAGAATTATCCATGAACTTATAAACAATGGTACTTACTTCTTTTTATCTCGTCCGAGAAGGTTTGGAAAATCATTATTAATAGACACGATAAAGGATTTATTTGAGGGCAGGGAAGAGTTATTTAAGGGTTTATGGATAGAGGATAAATGGGATTTTAGCAAGAAATATCCGATAATAAAGATAGATTTTGGGGCAGGGATACCGAAGGAAAGGGTAGAATTAAACAAAAGAATACGGGAAATATTAGAAATTAATCAAGAAGAATTAGGAGTTAAGTGTGCATTCGAGACGATATCAGGTTGTTTCAATGAATTAATAATGAAAGCAGCATTGAAATATAAAGAGAGGGTAGTAGTACTCATAGACGAGTATGATAAGCCGATATTAGACAACATAGAAGAGCCTATGATTGCCCAACAGATGAGGGAAGAGCTTAAAAATCTATATTCTGTGCTTAAGTCAACTGATGCTTATATCAAATTTGTAATGCTGACAGGGGTATCTAAGTTTTCTAAGGTTTCATTGTTCTCTGGACTAAATAACCTAAGAGATATAACATTAGATGAAAGATATGCGGCGATATGCGGTTATACACAGAATGATTTAGAGACAGTATTTAAGGAATATTTAGGAGGAGTAGATTTAGAGAGAGTGAGGTTGTGGTATAATGGATACTCATGGCTTGGTGAGAAGGCATATAATCCCTTTGATATATTATTATTTTTAGATAGCCCGGGCAAGGAGTTTAGGAATTACTGGTTTGAGACCGGCAGCCCTACATTTTTATTAAAATTATTAAAGGAGAGGAAGTATTACATCCCCGAGTTTGAGGAGATACGGGCAGGGGAAGAATTGATAGGTGCATTTGATGTAGACTTTATAGAACCGGCTGCATTGCTTTTTCAGACAGGGTATCTTACGATAAAAGAGAAAAAGAACTTAGGTGATAATATTTACTTTACACTTTCTTATCCTAATCTTGAGGTAAAAAAGAGTCTGAATGAGTACATTGCCAACTATTTTGTTTTTGATGCCGGAATGCATCAACGAGCAAGGATAGAGATATATGAATCAATAGAAAGAATGGAGCTTGAGTCTTTACGAGATGCATTTTTCAGACTTTTTGCCGCCATACCATATGAATGGTATATGAAGAATGAATTAGACAAATACGAAGGCTATTATGCCTCAATATTTTATGCTGTATTTGCCTCGCTTGGATATGATTTAAGGGTAGAAGAATCAACCAATCGCGGCAGGATAGATATGGCGATAAAAACCGATAAAACGATAATAATGTTTGAGTTTAAGGTAGTAGAGGGAGAAAGCGGACAAAATACGGCATTGGAGCAGATAAAAAGCAAAAGATATTATGAAAAGTATTCAGGGCTAAATAGGGATGTTTATTTAGTTGGTATAGAGTTTTCTAAGGAAGAAAGGAATATTGTTAAGTTTGATTGGGAAATGGTCAATAGCAAGGGCTAAAGGTTTGGTCAGTAATAATAATATTTTGATTGGGATTATCAAATAATGATTTTAATTTAGAAGGTGTAATAATGAAAAAATTACCAATAGGAATCCAGACATTTAGTGAAATAATTAACGAAAATTATTGTTATGTAGACAAAACAAGGATAATATATGAACTTATAAACAGTGGAAAATACTTCTTTTTATCGCGTCCGAGAAGATTTGGCAAGTCATTATTAATAGACACGATAAAGGATCTGTTTGAGGGGAGGGATAAATTATTTAAGGGTTTGTGGATAGAAAACAAATGGGATTTTAGTCAGAAATATCCGGTAATAAAAATAGATTTTGGGGCAGGTGTATTTAAGAAGAGAGAAGAATTAAAAGAAAGAATATTTTTTGTACTTAAGGAGAATCAAAGTAAATTAGGTATAGATTGTGAAACTCAAACATTAACAAGTAATTATTTTGAAGAACTAATTACAAAAATATCCGCGAAGTATGGTGAGAGAGTAATAATTTTAATAGATGAGTATGACAAGCCGATATTAGACAACATAGAAGAGCCTATGATTGCTCAACAGATGAGGGAAGAACTTAAGAATCTATATTCTGTTCTCAAATCGACTGATGCTTATATCAAATTTGTGATGCTGACAGGGGTGTCCAAGTTTTCTAAGGTGTCTTTATTTTCTGGGCTGAATAACCTGAGAGATATAACGATAGATGAGAGATTTTCAGCAATCTGCGGCTACACTCAAAATGATTTAGAGGCGGTATTTAAGGAATATTTAGTAGATGTAGATTTAGACAAGGTGAGATTGTGGTACAATGGATATTCCTGGCTTGGTGAAAATGTATATAACCCTTTTGATATACTATTATTTTTAGATAGCCCGGGCAAAGAGTATAAGAATTATTGGTTTGAAACCGGTAGCCCGACATTTTTATTAAAGCTATTGAAGGAGAGGAAGTATTACATACCCGAGTTTGAAGAGATAAGAGCAGGGGAAGAATTGATAGGTGCATTTGATGTAGATTTCATAGAGCCGGCGGCATTATTATTTCAAACAGGGTATCTTACGATAAAGGATAAAAGACAGATAGGGGCAAGAATAGAATATAAATTGACCTATCCAAACTTAGAGGTAAAAAGTTCCTTAAATAATTATATACTATTTTATCTAAATAAAGATGCCCAGATTAAAGAGAATACACAATCAAGGGTTTACGAGGCAATAGAGAATTTAGATTTTGAATT
>JAHIZN010000059.1 GCA_018814245.1 bacterium | reverse complement strand
AGGGCTTGTCCCTGCTTATTTAAGTTATTCTGGGACACCACTCAATCTTTGTGGCTTGCAAAATCCACAGGTTATTGAGCAATTACCATGCTTCTGTTGTTTTGCAGCATTTCCCATCAGAATTCTGTCCACAAAAATGTGGGTAAGGATAAGGCAAATGCAGAGGGACAAGGTGGCAGCACTCCTATCACCCTGTCCCTATATATTAAACTATCCAACACTTGAGAGTTGACGCAATACTGGAAGCTGACAGCTGATAGCTGAACGCTTACTATTGTTGTAGATTTCTGATACGCCGAAATGCTCGTTCCCACTGCTCAAACACTGCCCCTACGAAATAGTTAATCCAGGGTGTCAAGTCCTCTTGTGGTGAGTGCCAGTATCGTTGAGATGCATTAAGGGCTTCATAATAGTTAGCACGACTGTCAAGAATAATCTGATCAAGCGAATATACACGAGAAAAATGATAGCCTCCTTTCTCGAGCAGATATATTGAAAGAAGGCGAGCCAATCGTCCATTACCGTCTAAAAATGGATGAATAGCAAGAAAATCACATGCAAATTCAGCAGCTATCAGCAACATCGAGGTTTCTGCAGATTCTTTTGCAGCCTTAAACAGCCTGGCAGTTCGGTCGCACAATGCACGAAGAAACTCCTCTGCTCGCTCGGCTGAAATAGTAGTCACCTCAACCAAAATACCATTACGCTGGCACCAATGTATTCGAACCTCTTTATTCTTGATGCGTCCAGCTGCTTGTCCCTTGGTATTACTAAACATTCGATGATGAGCCTCAAGCACAAAGTCATATGTTAAAACTTGCGATGGTTGTGAATGGAGAGCCCAAAAGTATGTATCAATGATGTCCCCATGTGCTTGAAGCCGATGCCGAAGTTCGGCATCAACATTTTCACATGGCTCAGTATGTGCTGTAACAAAAGCCTCAATATAATCAGCAGAGATACCTTCTCCTTCGATATCACTACTTGCAAAAACGCTGAGAGCAATAGATCGCCTGGTATCCTCATCATTTTCATCAAACCTCGCCGGATCAAAGGCTATTGACTTTTCTGCTGTAATAAACTTTGCCCTTGCCAGCTGTTCCATGCGTCCTATTGTCTGTATATTAAGGCTATATCGCGGATCTGCTCTCAATGGATTAATTGCTGCATCGTTAAAATCAAATTCATCATTTTGTGAAGCAGGATGAATCTTCAAATTGCCGCCATGAATTATCCCTTCCTCTGCAAGCATAATCTTTCCCTCCATTCAGCATTATATAAAATTTTTTGCTTTTTGTCAACTTTTATTTGACATCTTGATTAAATTGTGAGTAACTATTCAGGTAATAAAAAGGGGATAAGGAGATGAAGGAGATGGGGAGATAATAGATTATTGGTAAGTATTTGAGTATCAGGTTGTCTTCAGCTGGCAGGGGTAGTGTGGTGAATATCTTATTAACATTACACAAACAAGGCAGAAACAGAAATACTTTGATATTACCCATCCCCTTTATCCCCTCTATCTCCGTATCCCCCTTCTTACACTACCTGAATAGTTACAATCGTGATAAAGTACAAAAACTGTATAATCAGTTATTGTTAGGAGAGCGAAGCTCCTCTACCAAGAGCTGAGGCAAACTTTCGCACCTTGAAAAATATATTGACATGATTAAAGGGATGTGGTATAGTATAAATTAAGGTATGATTCAAATCAAGGTAGTGCTGCGTCAACCTTAATTTGACGCATAACAATTTGTAGGGACATTCCTGCCAGAGAGGCTCCCTTGTGAGTGTCCGTTAAGCAGGGACAAGCCCTGCAGCTACATTGTGATCGATTGTTGTGTGTGGGAATCTTTGTAGCTGCGACCTGCCAGAGGTGCTACCTCCTTGTGGTCGCTTATTGGTGGCAGAGACAGGGGAGACAGCACCTCTATTACCCCTACATTCGCAGAGCCTGCCCATACATAATTAACTATGTGACAATTAACAGTTGACGCAGCAGTAGCATTTCTTCCATTTTCTACTCAAAGGATGAAGTATATAATGCAAAAAAAGTTATTGACTATAATATGCTTGCTTGTTACTCCTCTGCTGCTACTCAATACACCATGCCATGCCATTGACAGTGCGACTATCTCGGTTGTATTTTCATCTGACATGGAGGCATATCATCAGGCATGGGAAGGACTTAATGGATTTTTTAGGAAAAATGGCGTTGCCCTGTCTGTTTCTACCTACAATCTAACAAATGATGACCCGGAAACAGTCTGCTCAAGAGTAAAAAAAGAAAAGCCGCAGCTAATCCTTGCCCTCGGCACAAAGGCATTAAGGCTGCTCAAGATGAGGATACAGGATATTCCCATTCTTGCTTGCATGGTTATTAACCAGTATGATCTTGGGCAGGCAAATGTTACGGGTGTTACCATGTCCATACCTACAAGCATAAAGCTTGAGTGGATTAGTAGAAATATCCCGCAGGAAAAAACGATTGGCTTGATTTATTCTCCAGAAACAGCTGAGCTTGCTACAAAAATTTTGCAAGATTGCAAAAATTTTGGCTACAATATTATTGCTAAAAAGATAAACTCAGGCGAGAAAATAGCAGAGGCACTTCAGGGGATGGGATACAAGATAGATTGTTTTCTCATGATACCTGATGTATCAATATATTTTCCCAGATCCATAGAGTATTTGCTCATGGAAGGCTTGAAGAAAAGATTTGCGGTGATTGGTCTTTCCTCGTTTTACACCAGGGCAGGGGCTTTTGCCTCTTTTGATTGCGATTATAAAGACCTTGGGAGACAGACAGCAGGGATGGCAATGAAGATATTTGAGGGAAAAAGCTTAAATGAAATCCCTTCCGAATCCCCATACAAAGCCACATTCTCCCTAAACCTGTTGGTTGCTGAAAAAATAGGCATTAAGCTCACCCCTTCAACCATCAGAGAGGCTAAGGAGGTGTTTAGCAGATGAGGATTAGTATTATCAACAAGATAACCTTTTTGTTTATCCTGTTAATCATTACCCTGAGTGCAAGCATGGGCATTTATTCCCTTAGGTATGGAAAACAGGCATTAATATCAGAGTTTGACGATAGGGCAAAGACATTAATCAATAGCCTGGCTATTATCAGTGAATCCCCTGTCTTGTTCCGTGACACAGAGATGCTCTCTAAGATAGGATTGGGTGCTTTAAGCCAGAGGGATGTTGTTTCTTGTGAGATCAGGGATGCAAATGATAATATACTGTTCCGAAAGGGAACAAAAAATAAGGGGTGTGTTCAGGAATATACAGCCGCTATCCAAACTGAAAAGATTGGGGATAATGTCTTTGGAGAGGGATTAATTTTGGGTGCCAAGGAGAGGAAGCTTGAAAGGATTGGTAAAATACGGCTAACCTTTTCTCTTGACAATATACGGCATAAATTGAAAAATATCCAATGGGTCATGGTATTAATCATTGTAATCGGTATTATGATAGGATCCATATCGATTGCTTTGATGGTGGGGTTTGTTATGGGCAGACCCATTAAACAGCTGATTGTAGATACAAGGACAATTGCCGGCGGTAATCTCAACCATGTAATACCTGTCAACACAACAGATGAGCTTGGCTCTCTGGCAGCAGCCTTTAATCAGATGACCAAAGACCTGAAAATATCACAAGAAAGGCTTGTAAAGGCAGAGAAAATGTCTGCTGCGTCACAGATAGCCGCAGAAACTGCCCATGAGATTCGCAACCCGCTTACAGTGATTAGCTCTGGAGTTTATTTGCTCAAAAGAATAGTTCATGAAGAGAATCCGCTTGTCTTGAAAACTATTGATCAGATGGAGGGTGCTTTATATAGGGCAGCCAATTTTCTTAATGACCTCCTGAATTTCTCAAGACCCATTGAGTTAAAAATTGGATTAGGAAATATAAATAATATGATTAACTCTGCAATAGATGAGCTGGCAGAGAGTGTTCTTTCCGGCATAGAGGTAGAACAAAAACTATCAGATAATATCCCTGAGATTTCTGCTGATTTTGGCCGACTGAAACAGGTGGTTCTTAATCTTGTCAAGAATGCAGCTGAGGCTATGGGGGAAGTAAAAAGTAAAAAGTTGAAAGTTGAAAGTGAAAAAGAAGGTGATTTTGTTAAGATAATCGTTTCTGATACTGGTAAGGGGATAACACAAGAACAGATGGCTCATCTGTTTGAACCATTCCATACCAGCAAGAAAAATGGGATAGGGTTGGGTCTTAGTATCTGTAAACGCTTTGTCGAGGCACATGACAACAGCAGGATAGAGGTTGAAAGTGAGCTGGAGAAGGGGACAAGATTTACGGTGTTCCTGTCCATGTGATTGACTGTTACATATTGGATCTTTGTATCTGCAGATGGCTTTGGCTTGTCTCTGCTGATAATTGTAGCTGCAGGGCTTGTCCCTGCTAATATGCAAAAAGCAACCACAATGGTTGCAGCTACAAAAGGGATCCATAAATTAATCCGCGTTATCTTCGTGCTATTCCGCATTCTTCCTGTCTACTGTTGCTGAAATACCTTCTCTATATCTTCGGTTGCCTTTTTTAACGATTCTTCTGGGGTTAGTTTTTGTATCAACACATCCCGAACATATCCTTGCACAACCTTGGATATTCCTGAATACTGTTGAGTAATCGGACGGGGCTGGAGTTGCATAAAGACAGGATAAAGCTCAGAGATGACAGGGGCATTGCTTTTGATTTGAGGATCATTATAAAGATCCATTCTGGAGGGGGCTTTATTGATAGAAATTGCTCGTTTCCTTTGGGCATATTCAGATGTTAAAAATTCTACTAAAAGCCATGCCTTTTTTTCATATTTAGAATGCTTATTAATAGCCAGTACCTCGGATTGCAAACAAGAGGCACTCTTTTTTTCTTTATCATTAAAACAAGGCATAGAAGCGATGCCTGCCTTATCCTTCAGGGAAGGGTTGCTGAATATGGATGGACCAGAATACGACCATCCTCTTAAAAAGACAGCATTTCCAGAGGTAAAAGCATTTACAGCAGCAACATTGTCCATGGTAGTTACAGACTGCGGAGAAATGCCATGTTTATGGATTAAATCAGCCATCATTTGTAAAGATTCCCTGCCCCAGAGGCTATTAACGAGAACCTCATTTCCAGTAACCAGAATACCATCATTTCCCCACAAAAATTCCAAAAAGGTACAAACCATGTCTTCGCTATTTCCCCCTGGCCAAACAAAGCCATAGCACCTTTCACTTAGAATAATAGTTCTTGCCTGATTTATTAATTCATCAAAGGTCTTTGGTGGGGTTAAAAAACCATGCTTTTTCAACAAATCCTTTCGATAATAAAGGACACCACCATCTACTGACCATGGAATAGCATAAATACCATGTTGATAGGTACAACCCTCTAATGCTCCAGGGAAAAATTTATCCTTATCCTTGAAAAACCACTCAACAAAGGAAAGCCATTCTTCTTTTTTGGCAAGCTGAGGGAACAGCATAATATCTAAGCACAAAACATCAGGCGGCTTGTGAAGTTTTTGTTCAAATGACTCTGAATAGTATTTATATTGAAGATCAATATTAGAAGGCAATTCCTGAAGAACAACATCAATTTGAGGATTTTTATCCTCAAATTCCTTGACAAGATCATTCAACACCATTGTTTCTGCAACAGATACCTTGCCATAACTAAATACAATGTTTGTTTTTTCAAGGCTTTTTCCGCATCCTGAAAAAAACATTAATCCAAGTAAGATTGTCAGCATAATGTGTTTCATCAGAGAGATTATTCTCCTTTTCTATCAAGGGGTTTCCACCTGTGCGATTGTGGATAATTACATCAAGTCTCGTTAGTCAGTAGCTATTGCAACGAGAAGAGGTAGTACCTCTGGCAGAGAAAGAACCACAAAGGGTGTAAAACATTGGTGGTGTCTCCCTTTTCTCCATTATCTCCCTATCTCTCTATTCTCTATCCCCCTATCCCCCAAGAATTGCAGCGATAACAAGAGTAATTGCAAATGAAAAAAGCTTGACAATGGCCAGAATCTCTTATGATTTACACCCTTTGTGGATCTTTCCCTGTATTTGCGTACTATATGTTATGTTTCTGTGGCTTAATGCAAAACCGCACAAGTTGAGGGGTTTTGAGACAACACATCCCAAACAATAACAATCCATAATTATTCAGTCAATTCTTTGTGGTATCAGGGTGACAAGGGTAATGACCCTCTTGTCCTTGCCAACCATACAAAAAGCGACCACAAGGAGGTAGCACCTCTGGCAGGTCGCAGCTACAAATCTCCATGAATAGCTGTAGCTACAAAACTTGTCCCTACCCTACCATTTCTTACGCCTGATCTGCGACATCCATTTTTAACCCCTGCATAGATAATTCTACCAATTTAGCAAAAGCCTGTTTATCTCTTACAGCCAGATCAGCCAATATTTTCCGATTCAATTCTGACCCCATCTTTTTCAACCCATTGATAAACTTGCTGTAAGAAAGCCCATGTTCCTCTACCGCTGCATTTATCCTGATAATCCACAAGCTCCTGAACTCTCTCTTTCTTACTTTTCTATCCCGATAAGCATAAACCCCTGCCCGTGTAACAGCCTCTTTAGCCAGCTTATACCATCGGCTTCTTGCCCCCCAATAGCCTTTTGTGAGCTTGTGTATCTTGTTTACTTTTTTCTTATGTGCGACATTAGTTGCAGCCCTTGACATCTCTATTCACCCCTTTGTGATGTAAAATACTATCATAATCATCAGACTGTGTGAAAATTCTAAATTATGACAATTATTGTGAAATTGAGTTTTTACACAGTCTGACATAACAATTGCAGCTTATCCATATGGCAATAAAGCTTTTATCTTCCTTGTATCGCTACTGTTGGCTATAGTTGTACCCCTTATCTTTCTTTTTTTACTTGGGGATTTACTACTAAAAAGATGACTTGAAAAAGCATTCTTCATCTTTACCTTTCCCTTTGATGTAAACTTAAATCTTTTTGCTGCCGATTTATTAGTCTTTATCTTTGGCATATTTTTTCACCTACTTTTCTTATATGTTTAGTGTCATGTCAACCTTAAAATGACGGATGCGATTGTATCCCTGTCCGTTGCTTGTGATTGACTATTTAACAACAGACAACCACAAGAGGAAAGCATCTCTACGACACCATCGTCTGTGCGTGTCCAACCGACTGTGCAGGGGCAATTCATAAATTGCCCCCACATCACGCAAAATAGACGGCAAGTTTGTCACTACATCCTAAATATCCGACACTTGAGAGTTGACACGATACTACCATGCTACATTCTCTACGAACAGCCAAACGCTTATCTATCCTTTAACTGGAGCAGGAGATAGTATCGTAATCATCCTTCTTCCTTCCATCTTTGGTGGTGATTCTACTATGGCTAACCCCTCTAATTCCTGAATCAATTGAGTCAGTATCTTTGTGCCAAATTGAGTATAAGCCATTTGCCTCCCTTTGAATTCAATCTTAACCATGACCTTATCGCCTGCAGCCAAAAACTCTTTGACATGCTTTGTCTTAAAATCATAATCATGCTTATCAATAGTTGGAGACATCTTGATCTCTTTGAGATGTACTATGGTTTGGCGCTTTTTATTTTCTTTGGCTTTTCTTGCTTGCGAATACCTATATTTGCCATAATCCATAATCTTGCAAACTGGCGGCACTGCATCAGGAGATATCTCTACCAGGTCAAGCCCTTCTTTCTCAGCCATTTCTAATGCAGCTCGTACTCCCATGATTCCTGCCTGACTACCATCTGCTGCAATTACACGAATTTCTTTGGCATAAATCTTTTCATTTGTCCTTGCTTGTTTGATGTTGGAAATATTCCACACCTCCTTTTGATATAAATGTTATTCTGAATGCTTACTAAAATACCATACTTATGACTAAATGTCAACATTTTTTTCTCTAATTTCTTTAGAAACAATAGAAATAAAATCTTCTATCGTCATTTGTCCTAAATCCTTACCACCCCGTTTTCTTATTGATACGGTTTTATTTTGCTCCTCATTATCACCTAAGATCAATACATACGGAATTTTTTGCATCCAAGCCTCTCGTATCTTAAACCCAATCTTTTCATTTCTGGAATCCAGATCTGTTCGTATCTGGTTAGCTCTCAATTGATTCTGGACATATTCACCGTATTGTTTATGTCTTTCTGTAATAGTGGCAACTAATACCTGTGTCGGGCTTAGCCAGACAGGAAATGCTCCTGCATAATGCTCAATAATTGCCCCCATAAACCGCTCTAAGCTTCCAAGAACCACTCGATGAATCATAACCGGTTGATGTTCCTTACCATCCTGACCAACATAGGTTACATTAAACTTTTCCGGCAGATTAAAATCAACCTGAATGGTTGGTCCCTGCCATGTTCTGGACAGGGCATCTTTGAGTTTAATATCTATCTTTGGTCCATAAAAGACCCCTTCCCCTGGATCAATCTGGTAAGGCAATCCCTTTTCTTTTAAGGACATTTCTAATGCTGATGTAGCCATATCCCATATCTCGTCTGAACCGGTATATTTTTCCGGTCTGGTGGAGAGATATATTTCATATTCCTTGAATCCAAAAGAAACAATCGTATTAATTATAAATTCCAATACCTGCTGTATTTCATCCCTTAACTGTTCTCTTGTACAAAAGATATGGGCATCATCCTGAGTAAACCCACGAACCCTGAGCAAGCCATGCAGTACACCAGAGCGTTCATGCCGATATACTGTTCCCAATTCAAATAATCTTAACGGCAAGTCCCGATAGCTGCGGGTGTGACTCTTATAGATAAGGATATGTCCGGGACAATTCATTGGTTTTAAGACATACTCCATATTATCTACGGTCATAAAATACATATTTTCACGATAAAAGTCATAATGTCCTGAGGTTTTCCATAAATCAACCTTAGCAATATGGGGTGTTACAACCTCAAGGTATCCACGATTAGCGTGTTCAAGCCGCAAAAACCGGCAGATTTCCTCCCTGATAATAGCACCCTTGGGATGATAATAGATAAGACCCGGACCAGCCTCATCATATAGCTGAAATATTTCTAATTCCTTTCCAATTTTACGATGATCCCTCTTCTTTGCCTCTTCTATTTGATACAAGTACTTTTCAAGCTCTTCTTTTGTCTCAAATGCTGTTCCATAGATTCTGGTAAGCATTGAATTTTTTTCATTTCCTCGCCAGTATGCACCAGCAATTGACAAAAGCTTGAATGCCTTAACCATGCCTGTAGCCTTGATGTGAGGTCCACGGCAAAGGTCAACAAAATCACCTTGTTTGTAGATGCTCACACTATTGTCCGGGATATCCTGAATAATTTCTACCTTATACCCCTCCCCTTTTTGCGAAAAAAAGTCAATAGCCTCGCTTTTCTCCATCATGGTTTGTTCAAACGCAAGATTAGCCTTGATAATGGACTGCATTTTTTTTTCTATTTCAGGGAGATGCTCTAAAGAAAGGGATACTGGCAGGTCAAAATCATAATAAAATCCATCAGATATGGCTGGACCAATGCCAAACTTTGTACCTGGGTATAACATTGATACTGCCTGAGCCATAATATGAGCTGTACTGTGTCGTAATGTTTCTAATTGTTCCTTCACGCTTTGGTTATCATTCCTTTCTGATAATTTCTTGTAACTATTCAGGTATCCTGGAGTCAGAATTCATGATACAGAATCCAGAATAGAGACGGGACGAACCACGCTGTAGCTGCAGGGCTTGTCCCTGCCAATAAATGACCACAATGGCCGCAATCACAAATCACTGTAGCTGCAGGGCTTGTCCCTGCCAATAAATAACCACAATGGCCGCAACTACAAATCACTGTAGCTTCAAGACTTGTCCCTGCCAATAAATAACCACAATGGCCACAACTACAAACACTGTAGCTGCAGGGCTTGTCCCTGCTAATAAGCAACCACAAAGAGGAGAGCACCTCCGACAGGTCACGCAACTACAAGTCTCTCTGAATAATTCCTTTTCTTAATTTAATGGTGGGCGGTACTGGATTCGAACCGGTGACCTTTTGCGTGTCGAGCAAACGCTCTAACCAACTGAGCTAACCGCCCATCGTTTAATTAATAATTATTAATTAAACGATGATGGAGGCGACGCCCGGATTCGAACCGGGGATAAAGGTTTTGCAGACCTCTGCCTTACCACTTGGCTACGTCGCCACAACCTTTCAATCATATAATCTTACCATACATATATATCCTTTGTCAAGTATTTTTTTTGTTGGTGTTAGCAATTCTCAATGAGCATGATGTATTTTTAAGCAATTATTATTCGAGAAATTCAATATCTTTCGTAACTATTGTCGTATCAACCGTTAATTGTAGCATAGTTAATTATGTATGGACAAAGCCTGCCCCATGGCAAATGCCTTATCTCTACCAACAAGTCCAACCATCATTAATTCAGCAATTCAATAATTGACAATTGCTGAATTAATGAATTGTTGAATTATTAATCATTTTGTGATACCTGCTTCTGTTATTTTGCAGCATTTTCCGTCAGAATTATGTTCCCCAAAGATGTGGGTAAGAATAAGTGCATTCGCAGGGGGTGACAGAGGTGCTGCCTCCTTGTCCCTGCCCTAACCATTCTTACACCTGAATAAAGTTATAAAAAAGGTTGACTATTATATTATTTTAAGGTATAATATAGTTTATACATAATTATTCAGGTATGCAGAATGAAGAATGAAGACGACGACCACAAGGAGGTAAGCAGAATGAATAAAAATTTATTGGGTTTAGGAATGATTGGAATATTGGTTTTTGGGATTGGTGTTAAGGTATGGGCGCAAGAGGCAGAGGAGATTTTCTTTATGGAGATTCCAAGCGTAATAGTTGCCAGCAGAATGGAGGAAAAGGTTACAGAAGCCACTGGAATTGTTAAGGTTTGGACAGCAGAAGAGATCCGGAAAATGGGAATTTACACATTGGATGAATTAGCACAGATCACGGTAGGATACGGCATAGAGGAGGCAGACGGTTTACATGGCTTTGAGGTAAGGGGTTTTCATGGCAACGCATTTGACAATCAAAAGGTTTTGCTAATGATTAATGGTATGCCCATTAATAGTGCCAGAAACGGAAGGGCATGGACCGGAGAGGAATTGCCGCTATATTTTGCTAAAAGGGTTGAATTTCTTAAAGGACCATCCTCTGCACTCTACGGCAATGGTGCTGTGCTTGGCGTTATAAATATTGTAACACAAGAACCGCAAGAAGGCAGAGATCTTTTTGAGACTAAAATTTCAGCAGGTTCACCTGATGAGAGAAAGAGATTTATGGGACACTGCCTGATGAGAAAAAAGAATATATCAGGAGATACATGCTTTGGTTTTTACGGAAAAAATAATAGTGAAAAAATATTTAGTGAAGACAGTAAGGTTCTGGATAGTAAAAAAAACTGCAGCCTTTTTTCAACATTTGATTGCACAAACGATTCTCCACTTAATGGACTAAAATTTGGTGTTTTTTCTATAAGTCAGAGGGGTGGATTGGGTACTGGCTGGATAGGCACCACACATAAAATAGATGATTATACCTTTGAAACACTTCAGCCATTTTTAGCGTACAATAAAAACCTGACCAATGGGTTGAGCCTTAACACCAAACTACTTTTTCAGAGAAATGATGATATAGGGCTCTTTTTTGCAGGCGGCTCTGATGTAATGAAATTTGGTCTTATTGCCAACCTTTATATGGGAGATGTAAGTTTAGTGTACGACAGAGATAAATTCAATATAATTGGCGGGGTTGCCTACGATAGAAGGTGGCATACAAGCGAAAATAGCCATTTTTATACTTTTGGCAGTGGTACGATTACGACGGGTGGTGATTATTATTTTAATAAATCTAAAAGCGTCATAATGAAATCTGCGTATCTCCAGTTGCAAAAAGAGTTCCCGGTACTGGAGGGATTAAAGTCAACTATGGGTATCAGGCTTGATGACTGTACTAATTTAGTTGAAGAGAGAAATAGTTTCTCAAAAACAAGCCCACGGATTGGATTTGTTCAAAGGGTAACTGATTGCTTAAATGTGAAACTATTATACAGTACGGCAATGAGGGGTCCGGGACTAAAGGAAAGCATAGATAATACGATGTATGCAGCTCAATATGCTGACTGGAAAACAAACCATGCAACTACTACAACATATGCAGATGAACATTGCCTGAAAGATGGAAAAATTACATTTACGGCAAAACCTGAAACGATAGATACCTTAGAGGCATCCGCAGACTACCATGCAAAAAGATTCCAAACCTCTATTACCTATTTTAATAGCACGATGGAAAACCCTATTCGGGCATTTAATATCGTAGAAGGATTTGTGGTTCCGTATCTTAATGTGGCAAAAGAGCAGAAGGCATCAGGGGTTGAATTTGACTTTAATATTAATATCCCTAATGGGAAATTCTTTGCCAACGCTGCTATCCAAAAAGGTGAGACTTCTGATGATGGTAAAGAAATATCCAATATTCCACAAACTAAACTTAATGCAGGTGTGCTGTATCATTTACCTGCTGACACTGATGTTTCTTTATTGATAAAAAATGCGAGGTACACAAAGAGGGGTACAACTGATGCCGCTATTCTTTCTAAACTTGGAGACAGGGTAGATGATCACACCCTTGTTGATATTAATTGTATTAAGAAAATCGATGATAATGTCCAGCTTGAACTAAAAATAAATAATCTATTCAATGAAGACTGGTATTATCCACAACTCAGCAATACCTTGTCATTCGATCATCCACAACCCGGCAGAACAGCCCTGCTTTCTATGGATGTAAAATTTTAGGTACTACTGTCGTGTCAACTGTTAATTGTCGCATAGTTAATTATGTATGGACAGAGCCTGCCACTGCGAATGCAGTGGGTGACAGAGATGCTGACTCCCCCTGTCTCTGCCACCAATAAGCGACTACAAGAGGAGAGCCTCTCTGGCAGGGATGTTCCTACAAATTGTTACGACCTGTGCGGTTGTTGCATTAAGCCACAGAAGCATAACAATAGCACGCAAATACAGAGGAAGAGTCACAAAGGGTGTGAATCATAAGAGACTCTGTCCCTTGTCAGGCTTTTCTTATTTGCAATTACTCCTGTTTCGCTACAATTATTTTGCCTAAGTTTACACCCTTTGTGATTCTTTCTCTGCCAACAACGAGTGAATAGTTACCACAAAATAACATCCACTATCGTAAACCCAAGCAATCCCACGCTTATCCAGCCATTTATGGTAAAAAATGCTTGATTAACACGAGAAAGGTCTGTTGGAGAAACAAGCCTGTGTTCGTAGATAAGCAAAATAGTTGTGATTGCTACCCCAAACAAATAATATAACCCCAGAGAAGCCATATTCCCTATCACTATCAGAGCAACAACAGTAAGGATATGAAAAGATCTTGAAATAAGCAAAGCATTTTTTATACCAAAGGACTGTGGGATTGAATAAAGCCTGTTTTGTCTGTCAAAATCTACATCCTGCGTGGCATAAATGAGATCAAAGCCGGCAGCCCAAAGCAACACCCCAAGCCCAAGGATCATAGGAATAATATCAAATCTCCCATGTATAGCCAGCCACCCGCCAATTGGTGCACAGGCTAAAACAGCACCAAGCCCGAGGTGTGACAGCCATGTAAACCGTTTCATCCATGAATAGCAGACAAGAAGAGCCACTGCAAGCGGGGAAAGGATAAGGCATAATGGGTTGAGCTTATAGGCTGAAAATAGCAGCAGAATAAATGAGCCAAGTATTAATAACCACACCTGCCCTAAAGGGATCAGCCCCCGTGGTAGTGCCCGGTTTTGTGTCCTTGGATTCTTTGCATCTATGCAGCGGTCAATCAACCTGTTCAGTGCCATGCCCGCTGTTCTGGCACCAATCATGGCCAAGGTAATCCAGACCCAATAATAAAGCGAAGGAATCCCTTCACAGGCTAAAATAGCCCCGAGATAGGCAAAGGGAAGGGCAAAGATGGTATGCTCAAACTTTACTAATTCTACAAGGGTCATTAGCCTGTTTGGCAACAATTTAGGCACAAAGTGGAAAAAATCCATTATTAAAGCCTCCTTGCCCTAATCTACCGTATTACACCCAATTTCCCAGCCTTGTTATTTCCCGCAGGGTCATGGATTACCGTAGGCATCGGTTATCTTTGTCACAAATGGGGGTAAGAGTAGCTGCTGTGCTTATCTGTCCGTTGCCCGTAATCTCAAAGAGTGTGCTATCTGTCCATGGTATTGCCATTGCTGTAAATGTTGCCGTTAATTCATTTACTTTAGCCATGACAGTGTATGTCCCGATCTTTGTGCCGAGGGTTAAAATCGTAGAGGTTGTGCCATTGACATTGGTTATGGTTGTCGTTGCAAATAAGGTAATTGCTCAATAAACAAGGCTAAAGCCTTTTCTACATCAAAATCAAGGTAACTGCTCCAATTTTCGTGACTTGCAAAATCCACATATTATTGAGCAATTGCCAAAATCTCTTTCATCTAATCTTTTCAATCTCATCTATGGTTAAACCAGTAGCTTTGGATATCCTTTCAACATCATCTCCCAAACTTAAAAGAACTTTCGCTATCTCTATTTTGCCTTTTATTTTGCCTTGCTCTATTCCTTGTTCTATTCCTTGTTCTATGCCTTGTTCTATGCCTTCTTTTAAGGCAAGCTCCAGTGAACCCTTTTGCATCCAGATAAAATCATGTCTCTTGTGTTGTGTCTCAAGCTCTTCTTCGCTCATACCTGCTGTATTGGCTATATCAAAAGCCTTCTCTATTTCAACCTCTTTTTCTAAATTTTTTGGTATGTACTCAAGTTTTCCTGCATTCTTTATAAAGTATATCCATTTGTCTGTGATTGTCTCTATTTCCTCTTCTTTTTTGTTGAATTTTGGAAGCTCAATAAAGATGAGTTCTATTTCATCGCTATATTTTATCAATTTCTCTTTTTCCATTAGATTGAAACAGGTAATAAGCTTATCTGTTCCATTAAACATTATAAAGTCTGTAATGGTTAAAGCAATAATAGGCTCAAGGGTACTAAATGGTTCTGTTTTCTTGAGTTGAGATGAATATGCCTTAGCAGCATTATACAAAATCCTTTTCTCAAACCCTGCTACATTTAAGATCTGCATCTCAATGATAACATTTTTGTTGTTTGATAGCCTTGCTTTAACATCTACATAAGAATCCTTCATACCCTTTATCAATGGAATCTGATATGGGTCAACTATGGTTAAATCGACTATCTTTTTCCCTGCTTCAAAATCAATAATTGAATTCAGAAAGCTTATTAATATATCCTTGCTTTCATTGGAGCCAAAAACCTTTTTGAAGGCAAAATCTGTTTTGACATCTAAGAATTGCATGAGTATACTCCTTCGTTGTAGTGTAAAATAGCTATCACTCAACAGGCTGTTACGGAACAGGAATTCGGCACGAGAAGCATACGGGGTGTTGTGCTAATCTCATTCAAGCCCATAAGCTCCCCATTGTTCATCCACTAATTTTTTTATTTTTTCATCCATGGTAATCAGGGTTGGCCAGGGACGAATCATACCCTCTGCTGCCCCCTTTGTGGTGGCATCTATGCCCATCTTTGAGCCATACTCGGCAATATTGCTGGCATGGTTCAGAACATCCAGCGGACCATCAACAAAGGTAATATCCCGTCGCGGCTCAATATAGTTTAATACCTTCCATGTAACCTCAGACAGGTTATGGACATCAACATTATCATCAACTACAATTATAACCCTGGTAAACATCATTTGTCCCATGCCCCAGATAGCATTCATAACCCTTTTTGCCTGTCCCACATACTCTTTTTTGATGGAGACAATCACGCAATTATGGAATATACCCTCAAGAGGAAGGTTCATGTCTACAATTTCTGGTAACTGAAGTTTTAATAGCGGAAGAAAAATCCTTTCTGTTGCCTTGCCAAAGAAGCAGTCTTCCATGGGTGGTTTGCCAACAATGGTAGCAGCATATATAGCATCCTTTCTATGGGTAATGCAGGTAATGTGGAAGACCGGATACTCATCCTCAGGCGAATAAAATCCAGTATGGTCGCCAAAGGGTCCCTCAATCCTGCGTTCATAGGGATCAACATATCCTTCTAATATTATTTCTGCATGAGCAGGCACATCGATATCAACGGTTTCACACCTGATTAGCTCTACCGGCTCCTTTCGCAGAAATCCTGCAAAGAGCATCTCATCTATGCTTTCAGGCAACGGACAGGTAGCCGCATACATACTGGCCGGATCAGCACCAATGGCAACAGCCACCTCCATCCGCTGATTTGCCTCTTCGTATCTTTTGTACTGCCTTGCCCCATCCTTGTGCATATGCCAGTGCATTCCGCAGGTTTTTCCGTCATATACCTGCATCCGATACATTCCTGTATTCATCCTTTGGGTCTGAATATCTTTGGTAAAAACCATGGGCAGGGTAATAAACTGCCCGGCATCAAGGGGCCAGCACTTAAGTATGGGAAATTTTAAGACATCTACGGCATCACCCTTGATAATCACATCCTTGCACGGTCCATTTTTTACATGTTTGGGGATAAACTGGCTAAGCTCATGAAGCTTGGGCAGCATCAATATCTTTTGCCAGATAGTATCCGGCGGCTCCATGGTTAAGAGGTCTGTAATCCTCTTAGCAATATCATTAATATCCCTTACCTCAAGTGCCAATTGCATCCTTTCATAAGATGCAAAGGCATTTACAATTACTGGGAAGCTGTATCCCTTAACATTTTCAAATAACAATGCCTGTCCATCCCTTTTTACCATGCGGTCTGCAATCTCTGTAATCTCCAGCTCACAGCTTACTTCATGTTTTATCCTGGATAAAAGGCCTTTTTCTTCTAATAAATTTATAAATTCATGCAAGTTTTTGTATGCCATTGTAACTCCGCATCATTCCACAAAAATACTACATATCCAGCCACATCTTCCATCAGGCAAGGCAACCTTATAAAACCATTTTTTCTGCCGGTCAACGACCATCAACCTTGTTCCAATCTTTACCTTGGTGATAATAGAATAGGTTGTGCCTGGTCCCTCACGGAGCGGGATATTATCTGTGGTAACGATAAGCATATCATTGGAAGCATTCTTAGGCTTAATCCCCTTATCCTCTTCGACAAACCCTTCTCTTTGTGGAGAAACATGCTTTTTGGCTGCAAATCGCATGTTTCCAAACTTATGACTTACTGAAACCCGATGTGTATCCTCCAGAACCCCATATGGTGCAAAGGCATAATCAATGGTTGTTTGTCCGATTTTCACGCCAAAGCCAAGGGATACCCTGTCAGGCATACCCTTAAAGCTGCCATGAGCATTATCTGTCAGAAATTGATAACCACACCTTACGGTTATTGGGTCATTTATTTTTAACTCAACCCCGGCACAACCCCTCAATTCTCTGTCACTGGCTTTATTTATTTCAATCCCTACCACAGAAGATTCAGTTTTCCATGCTACACCAGTGCGATACATCATAGGCAAGGCAAACTTATTCTTATTCATTTGCATTTTGGAACCAATATTTTGTATGCTTAAGGCAAGGCAAAAAGAATTGTCTGATGTATAGAGGCAGCCAAGGTCAAGTGCCCCAGCATTTGCGGTATTATTATCAAGTTGTTCCTGAAGATATTTTAATCCGATGCCAATAGAGGTGTCTTTGTTTACCTGTTTGCTGACAACAAACATTCCTGACATATCTGAGACACCAAACAGCCTGCCAGTCGGACATGGATTGTCAGCTACATCCCTTAATATCTCAGGGATATGGTTTGAGGAGAGATGATTGAGGCTTATTCCGAGGGTAAGATTCTGTGTTGGATAGGCATAACCGAGGCATTCATAACGAGTATCTTGCAGCCAATCCTGATGATGAATAGTAATTTCCTCAGTCTTTATCATGGAAAGACCAGCAGGATTGCACCAGATGCTTGAGATATCATCTGCTGCAGCAACAAATGCACCACCCATACCAGCTGCTCTGGCACCAACATCAACCTTAAGGAATGCCAACCCTGCGGCTGTAGCTGAAGAAGAAAGAAGCATTATGCTTATCATTAATAGGAAGAAAAAATGCACCATCATCATGCTCCAGTATGGGAGGCATCCACCCCCTATATCCGCGCCAGCAAGGGATATTAAAAAAGACGCAAGGCTGTATGGTCTGTGGCAAACCCCTTACGCAGGAACAATTCATCCTTGTCCTGCGTACATCCCTGCCAGAGGGGAAGGTTACTTTGCTATCCTATTCATCATTCCCCTGAATGCTTCCATCAAATCTATTGGTAACGGGAAGATTATCGTTGAATTCTTTTCCGTAGATATCTCGGACAATGTTTGCAAGTATCTAAGCTGTAACGACATAGGACTTTTCGACAATTCCTCTGATGCCTGTGCAAGCTTTTCTGAAGCCTGGTATTCACCTTCAGCGTGAATGATCTTTGCCCTTCTTTCCCTTTCTGCCTCTGCTTGTTTTGCCATGGCTCTCTTCATGTTCTCCGGCAGTTCTACATCCTTAACCTCAATAACACTTACCTTGATCCCCCATGGGTCTGTCTGAGAATCAATGATGTGTTGAAGTGTTTGATTTATTTTTTCCCTTTGAGACAATAGCGTATCAAGGTCTGACTGTCCAAGCACGCTCCTTAGAGTTGTTTGAGCAATCTGTGATGTTGCATAGGTATAATTAGTAATCTTGGTAATAGCATCTGTCGGACGAATTACCCGAAAATAACCTACAGCGGTTACCCTGACAGTAACATTATCTTGTGTAATTACCTCTTGCGGTGGAATCTCCATGGTCATGGTCCGCAGATCTACCTTTACCCATTTTTCAAAGAATGGGATAATGTAAATAATCCCGGGTCCCCTTTCATGCTCAATCAAACGCCCGAGCCTGAACACAACACCCCGTTCATATTCCTGAAGTATCTTAACCCCGCTAACAATAAGCCAGATCAAACCACCTAAAATAACCAAAATAGACATATCCATAAAAATAACCTCCAGTAATAAAATGTAGAAACGCGATTAATCGCGTCTCTACTTATTCCAATACATACACCTTTATCTGTTTACATCCATAACGAACAGCTTCCTGATGCGTATCAAAACAAAGATCAATCCTTTTCCCTTTTATGGCACTGCCAGTATCTGCAGCAATAGCATGACCATATCCCTCAACATATAGCTTTGTACCAAGAGGAACAACCGTAGGGTCTACAGCTACTACCCCATACTTTGCCTTTAATCCGCTACGGGTTCGTCCCCATTTTGCCCATTTACCACAAGATTGGACATGGCGTGAATAAGCAGTGGCACCCATATGAATGATATTTTTAACTTTAGCTGTCATAGATATGGGCTGAATCACCTTTTTTGTTCCAACAGATATAATCTTTGGACTTGGTTTTTCTACTGTTTTTTTTGTCTCCTTCAAGCCAATCATGACATCGTCTATGAAAAGCATATCTGTTTGCAGACTTCTTACTCCCTCTTTTCCTGCTTGCGTTAGCACTTCTTTTCCCTTAGGCATAGAATTATTATATTGAATTAATATGGGATAAGGGATAGAATAACTTTGTTCTTTAGTTTTTTTCTGGACACGATAGATTCTAATATCCAATCCATCATGGATATTTGCTGTTGTGTCGGGTTTAACAATATCGTTTGGTCCAATTTCGACATGACATTCTTTGAGGGCTTCACCTACTGTCTGTTGATCTGTTTTTAGTTCAATAAATTTTCCATCTGCCTGAACAGAAATCTTTGCTGGCTGGGTAAAATTCATAAGCACAAAACAAGAGCTAACCAGCAAACAACCACCTATAATTATTCGTAACTGCAAAAATCACCTCCTTTTCTCCCAGTAGTTAGTTATTTTAACATAAATAAGGAGGAATGTCAAGCAAAAAATGCATTATCTGAAACTCCGACATAAGGACAGTAATTCTAAATAGGTCATAACACTTACTCTACCAAGGGGTTGGGAATAATCTCAATATATTTTCCAAAAAGTTATATAGAATGCATTCCCTTGTAATGTATGCAATCATATATGTT
>JAHIZN010000420.1 GCA_018814245.1 bacterium | reverse complement strand
TATCCAGAAATGTGATTCCTTGAGTTCTTTAAGGACGATTCCTAATTTATGAGTGAAATCATTCATGGACTCAGCCCCACAAGCCTCTTCGTAATTGGCTCCTGGGGAAGTGCCAGAGCGTAGAAGTTGACCCTTGATGTGTTTGTCAACCACTGTATTTGGCAAAGCATTAACAAGTTTAATAATCCTTACTGTAAAATCGAGCAATCGTTTCGCAAGTTCATCTCTTCTATTAGTCTCCATATTTCCTTCCTCAAATTTGCAATGCTAAATTTGCAATGTTAAATTTGCAATGAATTTAGAATTTCTTCCCCCTACCGATTTCCTTCCTCAGATTTGCAATGCTAAATTTGCAATAAATTTATGCTTCCTTCCCCCTACCAAAACTCCTCATCCCCAATCTCCTTATTCACCTCAATCTCATCAAACTGCACCGTATTTACCACCTCATACCCCAACGATTGTATCGTAGAGGATGTCTTCTTTGCCAGCCAGAAATCATCTACATTCATACAATCTGCTATCCTTATTTTTCCAATCCGTCAAAATCACAGAAAGAAAAACCAAGGCGGACTGGGCTTGTTTTATAGAAAATATTGCCGGCGAGTCAATACGAAAATGCAAAAAAGATAACCTTGGTGATAGATAGCCTGAACATGCACAACTCTGGATCGCTTTATGAAGTGTTTCCATCAGTTAAGGCAAAGGCGTTGTGGGACAGATTTGAGTTTGTGTATAACCCTCAAAGCATGGAAGCTGGTTGAATATGGCTGAGATAGAATTGAATGTGCTTGCAGTCCAGTGCCTGAAGCAGAAGAATCGACGATATCGAAATTGTTAGGAAAGAGACAGCAGCATGGCAGAAATTCAGAAACAACAAAAATGTGAAGGTCAATTGGCAATTCATCACTGAAAATGCCAGAATAAAACTATCTCGTCT
This sequence comes from bacterium, assembly GCA_018814245.1. Taxonomy (GTDB): domain Bacteria; phylum UBA9089; class CG2-30-40-21; order CG2-30-40-21; family CG2-30-40-21; genus CG2-30-40-21. The sequence goes on along the minus strand of JAHIZN010000420.1, from coordinate 1,993 downwards.
CTATCCGACACTTGAGAGTTGACACGACACTAAGCAAGACACCAGAGGGGTTCCCTCCTTGTGGTCGCCGTCCCTATTCTGAATTCTGGTTACCTGATCTGTTTGCTCAAGTAACCCGACTGCAAGCGTTAAGGATTGCATCCAATACCTGTTGGGGTGTGATTAACTCCATGCAATTGGGATGAATATCACAATCCTTTTTATAGCAGCACAAACATTCTAACTTATTATTTTTAAGCTGGAAGCTTGAACTACTACCGGCATAAATCTTTTCTCCGTGTCCATAAAGCTCAATCTCTGCATGAGATGTTGGACCAAATAATGCTATGACCTCTTTTTTTAATCCTATGGCAATATGCATAGCAAGGGTATCACCTGTAACCACAATATCACACAGACTGACTAATGCACCAAACTTCCTGATAGTATTATCACATCCTGTATCAATTACCCTATTCCCGTACCTTTCAGCAAGATACCTATTGCGTTCAACCTCTTCTGGTCCGCCAAGAAGGAGTATTTTTGTCCCATTTCTTTTATCTGAAAATTCGTAATTCGAGATTTGAGATTCGAGATTCTGTTCCGTTTCTTCAGATTCGCAATTCGCAATTCGCAATTCGCAATTTGCTAAAAGCTCAATCAATCCACAATATTCCTCTATTGTCCAGCTCTTCTGTTTCCATCTCTTCCCTGCCCCTGTATTTAAGCCAATAATCAGTTCATCCCCCAGCTCATGTCTCATTCTAAACCCAGTTGCAAATTGCCTCTCTTCCTCGCTCAGCCTGAAGATAACCTCATGCTTAGAAGAATTCAATTCGCAGATATCCAACATTATTGACTGATAACTCTGAGTATTTGCCCTTTTCACATCATCAAATAACCCCATCTCAAACCATTTTTGAGCCTTTTCATTAAAGGGATAGACAAAGCCTTTTTCATCATACCCAAAGCCAATTTTCTTGTCTCCATTAGCCAGCATAGCCAATTGAGCACTAAAAGGAGCAGCATCAAGATTTATTACTAATTCATATTTTTCTAATTGAATTTGAAGTAGTGATTCTGAAGAACAATCAAGGGCAGTATCTATAAACTCATTATTTTCAAACAATTCAATTGCATTTCTCCGGGTGAGCCATGTGATATGTGAATTTTTCCATCTTTCTTTTAATCCCTGAAGAATGCAAGTGGTTCGCAAGACATCTCCAACAGCATCCAATTTGACAATCAGTATCCTGAAGGCAATCTTTTCGTAATATTGACAATCCTTGCAATGTACCCTTTCTTGCTTATGAAATATACAGGGCATATTTCCCTTAAAATATCGGCAGTCTTGATGTATTTTCATTTTTCCTTTGATAACATCTTGGAGAAATAGAATTCTCTAAAGAGTATCCTCCAAATGATGGTAAAAAATATCTTTATATCCATCCAGCAAGAATACTTGTCAATATATTCAAAATCTAATGGCACCTTATCCTCAGGCGTAATCTCTGGACAATCATCAGAAAATCCATATTTAAGTTCAACCAGTCCAAAGAGTCCTGGCTTAACAGTTAACCATTTTCCTTGAAAACACTCGTTTTTGCTTACAAAATATGGTCTTTCCGGACGAGGTCCAACAATACTCATATCTCCCCTTAAGACATTAAAAAACTGAGGGATTTCATCCAAACCAGATCTTCTGATGATTCTACCTATAGAAGTAACCCTTACATCATTTCTGGTTGTTTCTTGTGGACCAGAATGCAACTCTGCCTCTCTTGTCATTGATCTGAACTTGTAAAGGGTGAAAAACTCCCCATCTTTTCCAACCCTTACCTGTTTGTAGATAGCTGGACCAGGAGAGGTTAGTCTGACCAATAACCAGATAATGACAAAAAATCCGGAAAAAGCAATCAAGCCTGATATCGCACCAATGATATCAAATATTCTTTTACCTCTTCTTCGATAAAAGGTTTCTTTATCCACCTTTTTACTCTCCTCGTATAATTAT
>JAHIZN010000419.1 GCA_018814245.1 bacterium | reverse complement strand
TTTTGATCCTGAATAGAATCAAGATTGACATTCAATTGTTCCAATAGAGTTTTTTTTTCTTTCATCATGTTTTATATTTCGGCATAAAGGACTATTTCTTTTAGTTTTTTATCATTTACCATGAAATTTTGAGAGGATACAATTTTAAGTGAAAACTCTATTTTTTCGTATGTTCACCGAGAATTGCTGGTTGCTGGATTATTTGATTGACTTTCATAAATAAATATGATATATTATGCAGTATGATTAGCAAGATTCCTACAAATTCATTTGACAGAGGTGCTGCCTCATCAGACAATAATGTGTTTATTCTATACACAGATGGAGCATGCAAGGGTAATCCAGGTCCAGGTGGATGGGCAGCTATCCTTATCGTTAATGAAGAAGAACAAGAATTTTCAGGGGGAGAACGAAATACAACCAATAATCAGATGGAGCTGATGGGCGTAATTCAAGGGTTAAAGGCAATAAAGATCCCCTCAAGAATAAAAATATATTCAGATAGTGCATATATCATCAACGCCTTTACCCAGAACTGGATAAAAAAATGGTTAGTCAATGGATGGAAAACTGCCGGCAATGATCCGGTTAAGAATCAAAATCTGTGGCAGGACTTGCTCAAATTGACCCAACCTCATCAAGTCGAATGGATTAAGGTTAAGGGACATTCCGGGGATAACTACAATGAGAGATGCGACAGATTAGCTGTATCTGCTATTCCATGGCAATGATAAGATCTGCATGTAACCGTTATGATTAATAATACCCCTCAGTTAAAGGAATTCAGAATCCAGAATAGAGACGGTGATCACAAGAGGAGAACACCTCTGGCAGGTCACAGCTACGAGTTTCATCTAATAGAGGCTGCTGTCGTGTCAACCTTAATTTGACGCATAACAATTTGCAAGGACATCTCTGCCAGAGAGGCTCTCCTCTTGTGGGTGTCCGTTAAGCAGGGACAAGGGAGTAGCACCCCTGGCACCCTGCAGCTACGATGTGATCGATTGTTGCGTGTGGGAATCTTTGTAGCTGCGACCTGCCAGAGGTGCTACCTCCTTGTGGTCGCTTATCGGTGGGGCAGAGATAGGGGAGGTAGTACCTCTGTCATCCCCTGCATTCGCGGGGCAGGCTCTGTCCATACATAATTAACTATGCGACAATTAACAGTTGACACGACACTGCAGAGAATCTATATTGCTAAGATGACAGGAGAATGATACCTATATGAATCTTCTTTTTGTCCTTTCCCAAAAAGAATTGACCGGAGCCGAAACCTATGCTGCTTCGCTGATAGGAGATCTTAAGGCTAAAGGACACAAAGTAACGCTTGTTTCTGATACCTTAACTTGCGAGGTAGATGTTCCTTATTATCCACTTGACTTAAACAACAGAAGGTCTCCTTTTAATCGGATAAGGCATATTATGACCTTAGTTAGGATAATCAAAGAACAAAGGATTGACTTAATTCATGCCCATTCAAGGGCTTCTTCATGGCCAAGCTGCTTTGCCGGCAGACTAACCCATATCCCTTTAATCACCACAGCTCATTGTATTTATCCAGTCCATCTGAGCAGCAGGTTCTTTCCTTGCTTTGGTGATAAGGTAATTGCTATCTGTGGTGCGGTGAAAGACCACTTAATCAGGGATTTTGGGGTAAACAGTAAAGACATTTTTTTGATACCCAATGGAATAGACACAGAGCGATTCAGACCTGTCAGACAGGTCGGACAAGTCGGACTTGTCAGACAGGAGAAAATAGTTTCCTGGATTGGCAGATTCAGTGGTCCAAGGGGAAGGTTGTTGGAAGAGATGGTGGAAAAGGTTTTTCCTGTTGTTAGAAATGCCATTCCCAATCTAAAATTGCTTATTGTGGCTGGAGGCAACAGATCAATCGCATTGGAGAGAAGGGTAGAGATAGTCAATCAGCAATTTAACTATGAAGCAATACAATTTACTGGATTCAGAGAGGATATTCCTGATATTTGTGCCCTTTCCGATTTGGTTATCGGTGCAGGCAGGGTAGCCTTAGAGGCAATGGCTTGTGGTCGCCCAGTAATTGCTTTGGGTGAAAATAAGGCTATAGGACTGATAACCCCGGAGAATATTTCTGATGGGATATATACTAACTTTGGAGACTGTTGCCATGAGCAATCTATAGAATGGGACAAATTGGCTTTGTCAATCATAGAACTGCTGAAAAATGAGTCAGAGGCTGAAAAATCAGGGTGTTGGGGAAGGGATCTAATCCTGACTCAATTTGAGATAGGAAAGGTAGTCAAAGAGATAGAGGGGGTATATAAGAGTGTTTTGGAAAAATAGGGTGACTATTCTTGCCTATCATCGAGTAGTGGCAGTAAAACCATCTGCATCCAGTCATGGGATATGGGTAGAGGCAAAGAATTTCAACAAGCAGATGAAACTGTTACATTTCATGGGGTTTGAAACTATCTCATTAGACATGCTGCTTGCCTCAATCTCAGGACAGGAGGCAGGAGGCAAAGGTCAAGGGAATGTTGCCGTACCTAAGCTCCCCAAAAAATCCATTATTCTTACCTTTGATGATGGTTATCAGGACAACTATCTTTATGCCTTCCCTATCCTGAAAAAGTATGGGTTCACTGCAACCGTATTTCTGGTAAAAGAACAAATTGGCAAGGTTAATCAATGGGATATATTGCCCGGGGAAGAGCCAATAAGGCTTTTATCCATAGATGAAATAAAGGAGATGGCAGAATACGGCATCTCTTTTGGTGCTCATACAGTTACTCATCCACACCTTGCCCAGTTGAGCAAAGAAGAGGCGAGGAGCGAGATAGCCCAATCCGGGAAGGGGTTGGAAGAAATTATAGGAAAAGAGGTTACCTCTTTTTGCTATCCATATGGAGAGTTTAATAATGAGATAAAGCAGATGACAAAGGATGCTGGTTATAAATGTGCCTGTGCTTGCGACACAGAAGAACCAGACATTTTCGCTTTAGCCAGAGTACAAATCTTTCCCAAAACCAGCCTTTTTGGCTTCTGGAAAAAGATACAGGGCTGGTATCCTTGGTACAGGGGGTTAAAGAGAAGACAACGATAGTAAACGATTTACAAGTCCACTCAAAAGTGGGCTATAAAATCAACAGGAGGATAATTTGGGTTTTTTTTCACTATTTTCATCGTACTCAAAAATCAAGATTCCTGCCACTTTTCAGACAATCAAAGAAAATCCGGAAAGGTTTTTTCTATTTATGGCAATCGTATTTATCCCTTTGCATTTTCTGATACAAATTGATAGACCAATCTACGGAGACAGTGCAGTGTATGCCAATTTAGGTCGGTATGTGGCAGAGGGAAATTTTTATCCGCTCCGATTCCGAACATTCTGTGAGGGTATATTTGCTGACCATCCCTATTTGGATATGCCGTAAAAACCAGAACGATTGAGGCTTCATCTCATCCGAATTTCCCTGTCATCATTCCGCCAGAATATCCGAATGAATGCCTGTTTGCATTTACAGCAATGTGGTATTGGCACAATCCCATCTACAATCATTCATTTTTTGAAAAGAATAAAAAAGCCATTCTTTCAGGAAGCAATGGATATTATTTTCTCGTTCAGACGGTTTCAGGGACAGGGTTTCGATTGGAACTCTGCAGAGAGGGATGAGATAGACACGAAAGCAAACGATACCACAGCAGTCTTTTCAACAAATCTCTTGCTTTTTCCACCCTTTTGTGATATTATAATTGAATTCACAGCAGCGTACCTGCCGCAAGCAAGTGCAACATCATTGCTGTCAGATTATCAACTAATAACTGGGAACATCACCTAATGAAAGCCATAACAATTGCTAACCTTATAATACTAACCGGACTCTGTATCTATGCCATAAGTGCTGCTGCATCAATCTCTGGAATCGCTATCGGAATAAACCTGGCTTTCTTGGCATGGATTATAAGAATGTTCCTGACTAAACAGCTTGAGACAAGGGGCGTTGTCTTAAATCTGCCCATCATTATCCTTCTATCTATTCTTGTGTTATCAGCGATAATGTCTCCATCAATCCCATTTATTCAGGGTCTTGACAGGATTCGCTCGATTGCAGGCGGGATATTGCTTTACTACTTGGTGTTCAACGGGATTAAAAATGAACAAGATATCAAGTGGCTATTGGTGTGCTTGATAATAGGGTTGAGTTTGATATCTGTATATGAGACAACCTTGGTGGCATGCAACCCTACACCAGAAAGACAAACAGCTATGATTGCCAATAAGGGGCTTGGGGGATGTCTGGGAATGATTATCCCATTAGTAGTTTCTCTGGCATTCATGGGATCATTCGAGTTCAAGATAAGAATAGGATTAATAGTTTCTTTACTCATTATGATTATCTGTCTAAACCTTAACTCCTCAAGGGGAGCATGGTTAGGTAATATTTGTGCAATGATCTTTCTTGGTATAGTGATAAATAAAAGGATACTTTTGGGGCTGGGCATAGCCATTATCATCTCTTTATTATTTCTTCCGGAAAAACAGATGTATCGGGTAAAAAATATGTTCAATCTCCAGTATGGAGCAAATGCAGAGAGGGTCTATCTGTGGCAGGGTGCTTTAGCCATGATAAAGGAGCGTCCATTATCAGGACATGGTCCGGGTAGTTTTCAAGCCCTTTATCCAAAATATGCACCAGTAGTTTCAGAAGAGACTAAAAAAGGATTTTATCCGCCGCATGGGCATCGACATGCCCATAATATCTTTATCCACCTGACTGCAGAGGCAGGGATCTTTGCCCTTTTAGCAATTATCTGGTTGTTCGCAGCCTCGTTCAGATGGGCATGGCAGGTGTTTAAGAATACAGAAACACATTGGTTAAAGATTTTGGTTCTGGGGATAATGGCTTGCCTGATAGATTTTATTATTCATGGCATGGTGGACTATACCTTAGCTGGTATGACCGGATATTTATTCTGGTTTTACCTTGGGATAATAAGCTGGATAGGGAAATCCCATAAATGCGGTTGTTACGAGCAACCTTGAGATTTCCGAACATGTAAGCGTTCAGATAGTGTAAAAAAAGGAGGCTGCAATGAACATTACGGAATTGTTACAACCAACTCAATTTCTGGTAGATGCTGATGGCAGCAAGAAATCTGTGGTATTCGATTATGTACAATGGGAAGGAATATTGACTTTATTGGAGGACATAGAAGATTCCAATGAAATTCATCATCTCCGCAATGCTGGGGAAGAAATAGTACCTTGGAGACAGGCTAAGGCTGAGTTGTGTAGCGAGGGGATAAATGTATAGTGTGTGCATTCTGCGGCAGGCAATCAAAGATATTGCTAATTTACCCAAGGATTACGCTCGTTTGGCAAGTCAGCACATCGACCGTCTTGAGGAGAATCCTCGCCCATCTGATGCCAAGAAACTCCACGAGATGACGGATTATACCCTGCGTGTAGGAGTATATCGCATTCTCTATGACATAGATGATAGAACTCATACTGTTACTGTCTATCGTATAAAACATCGACGCGATGTCTATCGTTGATTGAGAAGTAGTTGTCGAAGTATATCTTAAATTATAGGGTCAAATGAATCAGGCACAGTTAGCATTTGAATGTGGCTTGGTATTAAGGAGCATTAAATGACTTCCCACTATATTGATCTAATAATGGTTCTGACCCAAAAAGAAATAAAGGTTAGATGCAAGAATAGCTTTTTGGGCTATCTCTGGTCAATAGCCCATCCCTTGGCGTTTGCCTTTGTATTTTTTATAGCCTTCAAGGTAGTTATTACTTTACCCGTGAGATTCTTGTTTTTTGTGCAAGAAAATTTACAATATTTTCGCTAATTACATATTGCGTAAGGGGTTAGATGTGTGGGATTTTACTTTGTGGCATTTTACATCTCCCGTAATTTACTACACATTCCTTTTGGTTTCGGCTTGTCCGAGTTAGGATATATAATATATAAAAAACTCTCGTGGAGATTTGCCGAGGTATTATGAAAGAATCTGTAGTTGTCTTTGAGAAAATAACCAAATGCTATCCCTTTTATCACCATATTACCTTTGGGATAAAAAATTTTCTTTTTACCCTTCCAACCAGCCTGAAAGCCATGAAGGCTTCAAGGTTTGAAGCCTTGCACGATGTGTCCTTTGAGGTTTACAAGGGTGAGACATTTGGTATAATTGGAAGGAATGGAGCCGGAAAGAGCACCATACTTGGGCTTATTGCCGGGGTTTTAAAGACTAATCAAGGAAAGATAACAATAATGGGCAGAATTTCCCCATTACTTGAGTTAGGGGCAGGTTTTCATCCTGAGCTGACAGGCAGGGAAAATATTATTCTTAATGGTATACTCCTTGGACTTACAAGAAAAGATGTTTTGAGAAAGATGGAGGAGATCATAGAATTTTCAGAGATTCGTGACTTTATTGACCAGCCTATCCGAACATACTCAAGCGATATGCTGTAACTCCTTGTTTT